>JBDTKK010000102.1:0-11112 GCA_039935335.1 Chitinophagaceae bacterium | reverse complement strand
GTTTGGGGCGATAATTGGGATTTAGTATTTCCTGTAGCCGACCTTTATTCAGGAAAGATTCTAAAGCAGGCTTTTTGAATATCCGATTACACAAACAAAACTAAAAATGAGAATAATTCCACTTCTCTTAAAGGCTGTTCCAATACAAAACTATCGACTTCAACTGACCTATTCAGATGGGCAGTCGTGCGAAATAAATCTATCCCAGTGGGTAGGGAAAGGTGTCTTTGCCTCATGGAATAATCCGAAAGCTTTCTCTCAATTCGTAATTGACAAAAGCAGGAAGCTTGTTTGGAATGATGAAATCGACTTGGATCCGGATGCATTTTACCTTGAAATAATTGGAAAGACCTTTGAAGAATATGCCCGAGATAAGTAGGTTTTACAGCATCATCATTAAGATGTATTTTGGCGACCATTTACCCGCTCATTTTCACGCACAATACGGAGAAGATACTGCGCAAATCAGAATTTCCGATTTTGGAATTGAAGAAGGGTCTTTACCTCCAAAGGCACTTTCCTTGGTTGTAGAATGGGCTGCAATTCACTAAGAAGAACTTGAAAATAATTGGCTTTTACTCTCGAAAGAAGGAGCCGGAACGTTTAAGAAAATAGAACCACTAAAGTAATGTCTATCAAACTATTATTAGAACACGACAAGAAAGAAGGTATCCGCTACTACGATGCCTGGCGCAAGAATGGCGGCTATGCTTCCGTAGAAAAGGCGCTCAAAATGACGCCCGAGGAAATAGTGGAAGAGGTGAAGAAAAGTGGCCTTCGCGGTCGCGGTGGAGCAGGCTTTCCTACAGGTCTGAAATGGAGCTTTTTGGCGAAACCAGAAGGCGTTCCGCGCCATTTGGTAGTGAATGCCGATGAAAGCGAACCGGGTACTTTTAAAGACCGCTACCTGATGGAATTTCTCCCTCATCTATTCCTTGAGGGAATCATCACTTCGTCCTTCGCACTCGGCTCCAACGTCAGCTATATCTACATCCGCGGCGAATATGCTTGGATACCGGACATTTTGGAACAAGCAATCGAAGAAGCAAGAGCCAATGGTTGGCTCGGCAAGAATATCCTTGGCACTGGTTTCGACCTTGAAATCTATGTGCATCGTGGTGCTGGAGCCTATATCTGCGGCGAGGAAACTGCCCTGATAGAAAGCCTAGAAGGCAAGCGCGGAAACCCTCGTATCAAACCACCATTCCCGGCGGTACAGGGTGTGTGGATGCGGCCCACGGTGGTGAATAATGTGGAGACGATAGCTGCAATTGGCCCCATTATAAACATGGGCGGTGAAGAGTATGCAAAAATTGGCGTAGGGCGTTCAACAGGTTCAAAACTCATTTCCGCCTGCGGCAATATCAACAAGCCGGGTGTGTATGAAATTGACATGACTTGCACGGTGGAAGAGTTCCTTTATTCCGATGAATATTGTGGTGGCATTGCCAAGGGAAAGCGGTTGAAAGCCTGTATTCCAGGAGGATCTTCGGTTCCTATTCTTCCTGCCAATCTTTTACTAAAAACAGCAAAAGGAGAACCTCGTTACATGAACTATGAAAGCCTTTCTGATGGCGGTTTTCAGACAGGTAGTATGTTGGGTTCGGGAGGCTTTATTGTGCTGGACGAAGACCAATGCGTTGTCCGCCATACCATGACGCTATCACACTTCTACATGCACGAAAGCTGCGGTCAATGTAGTCCCTGCCGAGAGGGCACAGGATGGATGTATCGGGTACTGAAAAACATCGAACATGGCAAAGGCAAGATGAGCGATATTGATTTGCTTTGGGATATTCAGCGGCGGATTGAAGGCAACACAATTTGTCCATTGGGCGATGCCGCAGCTTGGCCTGTAGCAGCGGCTATCCGGCATTTCAGAGACGAGTTTGAATGGCATGTGCAGAACCCTGAAGAAAGCCAGACGCGGAATTATGGATTGGCGGGATATGCGGAGCCGCTGGAAATGGTAACAGCATAGTTCGCGCAAAGACGCAAAGATGACGCAAAGACGCAAAGATGAACGAAAACGAACTAGCGAGAATAGTAGTTGACATTTGCTTTCAACTGCACGTGAAATATGGTCCGGGATTATTCGAGTCTGTCTATGAGGAGATAATATGTTATGAACTTACAAAGCGGGATATACCATTTGAACGACAACTAAAATTTAAAGTCTGGCATGATGGAAAGGATATGGGAATTGGATTTAAGGCAGATATAGTCGTCGGGAATAAGCTAATTCTTGAATTGAAATCAACAGAAAATCTATCGGAAGTTCACTTCAAACAAGTAATTACCTATTTGAAAGTTACTGGCTTGAAACTAGGCTTATTAATAAACTTCAGAACTCCCTTAATAAAGGACGGAATACATCGATTAGTAAACAACCTTTAATATCGCTTTGCGCCTTTGCGATAAACTTGGCGACTTTGCGCGAAATATAGAAAGATGAAAGTAACAATAGACAATATCACGATCGAGGTTCCCGCCGGCACCACTATCCTGAATGCAGCACGCCTGATAGGCGGCGATGTAACGCCCCCCGCAATGTGCTATTACAGTAAGCTGGAAGATAGTGGAGGTAAATGCCGCACTTGCCTTGTGGAAGTAAGCAAAGGCTCGGAGAAAGACCCGCGCCCTATGCCCAAGCTTGTAGCCAGTTGCCGCACCACCGTTATGGACGGTATGGAAGTGAAAAGCGCAACATCCGAACGTGCATTAGATGCCCGTGATGGCGTAACCGAATTCTTGCTCATCAACCACCCTCTTGATTGCCCTATTTGCGACCAAGCCGGTGAGTGCGATTTGCAAGACCTCAATTATGCCCATGGCAATGCTGGCACCCGCACAGAATTTGTTCGTAGAACTTTTGAAAAGGAAGACATCGGCCCCTATATCCAACTCCACATGACGCGCTGCATCATGTGCTACCGCTGTGTGTTTGTAGCTGACCAACTTTGCGAGGTTCGGGAACATGGGATATTAGACCGCGGCGAACGCTCCCAAATATCAACGTATCTCAACAAGGCTTTGGAAAACGAGTTTGTCGGCAACGTGATAGATGTTTGTCCTGTAGGAGCACTTACCGACAAAACTTTTCGCTTTAAAAGCCGCGTGTGGTTTACCAAACCTTTGGATGCTCACCGCGATTGTGATGTAGTGGGCTGCAGTGGCCATGCCCGCATTTGGATGCGCGGCGACGAAGTGTTTAGGGTAACAGCCCAACGCGATGAATGGAATGAAGTAAAAGACACATCGGACGGCCGAAAAGGCTGGATATGCAATACTTGCCGCTTCCACAAGAAAAAAACCAGCGACTGGATAGTAGATGGCCCGTCCAATATTAAACGCCATAGCGTCATATCACAAGGGCATTACCTTGGCCTTCAAAAACCGAAGGACACGTTTGTAGAGTTGATGGGGCGCACTCCAAAGCATTTGATGGACATCCACAACGTAAGTGGCGTGAATAAGCCTGATATAGACCTCAGCCTTATTCCCGGCCCAGCTCATACAGACGACTTCAATCATCCAAATACTGAACCTGAGTTCAAGGAAATTAACCTCCAGGAAAGCATGAATAGCGAGAAAAACAGCTCAATAACAGCTAAATAACCTACCTTGCCCGCCGTTAGAAAAGAGCAAATGTTTTCATAATGCTCGAAAATTCCGTATTTAAAACTGTGCCTTACACCAAGCTCACATCAACTCCTATCATGCAATCATTTTCTTCGGTCTCTGTCATTATTGTCGCCGGCGGTAAAGGAAAACGAATGGGAAGCGATACCCCAAAACAATTTCTAGATTTAGTAGGAAAACCACTACTCTATTATAGCATTAAGGCCTTTGCCGATACACTTAAAGATGTTCATATCATTCTCGTATTACCTCATGGGCAGCTTGATAAAGGTTCAACTCTCGTAAAGGGCATGGGGATTTCTAAGCAAGTATCAATAATCGAAGGCGGAGACACCCGCTATGCTTCGGTGAAAGCCGGGCTTGAATTGGTGGCTAATGCGCAGTTAGTGCTTGTGCATGATGGTGCCCGGCCGCTCGTCAGCCCCGAAACTATACGTAGGGTGTATGAAGGCGCACGGGTGCATGGGAGTGCTATTCCAGTGATTCAAGTGGCCGATAGTATCCGGCAAATAACGGGTCTGGGCAACCGAGCTATTTCCAGAGATGATTTGAGAATAGTACAAACTCCTCAGGCCTTTTCCAGTACCATTTTAAAGGAAGCGTACAAGCAACCTTATCGTCAAAGCTTTACTGATGATGCAAGCGTTTTGGAATGGCAAGGTAATGTCGTTGAACTAGTCTTGGGTGAACGCTGCAACTTTAAAATCACCACTCCTGACGATTTGATGATTGCCGAAATAATGCTCGGGTCACGGATGCATTCATGAGGAAAATAGTTGGCTTTTTTGCGTTATTCCTCATAAATGAAATAGCCTTTGCACAAGTTGCCGATACTAGCATCTTCCGATACCCTATTCAGATGGATTCGGTGGTCGTTAAAGCCATTCGCTCCGGTTGGGACCTGCAAGCTTTTATACGAAGAATGCAAAAGGACACGAGCTTTCACAAGGCATTTCATAATCTGCATCTGGTTTCCTTCCAAGCAAAAAACGAAGTCTGGATATATTCCCCGCAGGGAAGAGTAAAGGCAGGAATGCGAAGCGAAACAGTCCAAAAAAGAGAAAATGGCTGTCGCAGCTTGAGTACTATTTCTCAGAAATCGACTGGAGATTTCTTCACTAAAAATGGCCAATATCGATATTATACAGCCGCCCTTTTTGCGTATCTATTTTTAGAAACAGGCCCAGTTTGTAATGAAAGTCCCTACTTGCCTAAAGCCGTAAATAGTAGCTCTGGTAGCCGATTGGCAAGGAATAAGCAGACACTGAAAGAGCTTATCTTTAATCCTGGTTCAAAAATTTCTGGCATTCCTCTTTTAGGAAAAAGTACTGCCATCTTTGATGAAGCCAACTTGGCTTGTTACGATTTTAGACTGGAACACGATTTACAAAATGGAGTAGACTGCTATCTCTTTAAAGCCACTGCAAAACCTTCCTGCAAAAGCGAATTAGTGTATCAGGAATTGGATACTTGGTTCCGAAAAAGCGACTATACCATTCTTGCTAGAAATTATGCACTTCACTACAGTACTGTAGTGTATGATTTCGACCTAAAACTTGAGGTTCGGCTCGGCTACATTGACGGACTATTAATCCCGGTGCATGTAGCCTATAATGGTGATTGGCGAATACTTATGAAAGGCCGGGAGCTGGGTAGCTTTTTGTTTGATTTGAAGAATTGAAAATAACTTACCGTCCTAACAGTTTGATAGTGACTAACGGATACTATTTTAACAACTACGGCACTAAGCACACTGAGAGACACTAAGTCAAAATGAATTGAGGATTTGAAGATGGTGACCGTCCCAACAGCTTACAACTTTTGTCTTTTTACGCTCTACTATCCCAAACGCTCGATACTAGACGCTTTCTTCAAACCCAAAAAGCCACATCTATCGATGTGGCCTTTTAATTATATAAACTAAGTAATTCTATCGTTGACGCTCTTCAGGAGCGCGCGCTGGAGCACTTTCGCGGACTGGTGCAGAACGTTCAGGGCGTGCTTGCTGCATCCTTTGTGGCTGCATTGGCTGACTACGTTGCTGTTGAATCTGTTGGCTACGTTGCTGCTCTACTTGTTGGCTACGTTGCTGTTGAATCTGTTGGCTACGTTGCTGCTCTACTTGTTGGCTACGTTGTTGTTGAATCTGTTGGCTACGTTGCTGCTCTACTTGTTGGCTACGTTGCTGCTCCAATTGCTGGCTGCGTTGTTGCTGAATCTGTTGACTGCGTTGCTGCTCTACTTGCTGGCTACGTTGCTGCTCCAATTGTTGGCTGCGTTGTTGTTGAATCTGTTGGGTACGTTGTTGCTCTACCTGTTGGCTACGTTGCTGCTGAATTGGCTGGCTGTGTTGCTCTACCGACTGGCTGCGTTGCGGCTGAGTTGCCTGACTCCCTCGTTGTTCTACTTGTTGTCCGGTAGCTGAACGCTGAAGGGCAGGATTGGCGCGTTGAATAGGTCGTTCGGAAGGTCGGAAGGTCTTAGGACGTTCGGTGCTTCTTGGGATCGCTTCAGCAATCTGAGGACGATAAATATTGAGGCGATTGTTGCTCAAAGTAGCACGGCCTGGACGATTGATTGTGTTGATAGGAACGGGACGGATGGTCTGCCCAGTCACGCGTTGCAATTCGCTCCGGCGTGGGCCACTGATATACGTATTATTATTCGTCACGTACGTATTGTTGATAATAGTGGTCTGGTGGACATAAGTCGAGTTGTAGCGTGGGCCGTAAGAATATTGCTGGAAGGCGTGGTTCATGATATAGCGCTGTGGCGTAAATACCCACCAGTTGTCTGGCACATAATAGCTATTGCCAAAGGAGAAACTTACAGATATCCCGGGGCCTAAAGGTGCCCAACCATAACTTCCGCCACCGCTGCGCCAGCTTACCCATGCAGGTCCCCAAACGTTTCCTGGAACCCATACCCAGCCATAATAGTTATTGTATGTCCAGCGACCATAGTGGAAAGGAGCCCAACCCCAAGGATAGCTAGAAACCCAAGTGTTGCCATAATCGGTGTTAGTCCAATAGCCATTGCTGTAGTAGGGGCGGAAATCGCTTCCGGCATCAGGCACCCAAACGTAGCCATATTGAGGGTCGTTTATCCATTGCCCGTAGGGAGAAAGCTCGTCATAAAATTGTTGGTAGCCCCCATTCCCATCGGAATAGCCTTGCGCAGTGGAGCGCAAAGGGCTTGCCACTGCCAGCACTATGGCAAGTATCGCAAACTTGAGGGTGGTGATTAATCTGGACATGATTTAAGTGATTTAAATTGTTCGAAATGATAGTTGCAAATGAGCCGCCGCTATTTCAAAAAAGAATGTTATTGTGAAGAGAACTTGAGTCAAAAGCTCATAGAAACTCGTTGAAGTTAGCAAGAAAAATCTTCGCCTTTTGTTGATTCTATTTTGAGAAGAAAAACTGTAAACGAACTACTCGGATATGATTCCTTTAGAAAAAGAAATCGCAGGAAATTCAGGCTACGCCCGCGTGTGGGATAGAAGCAATTTCGGCGGAACCGAAACCATTCCTTTAGAGTGAAAAGATGCCCGCGCCCATCTCTACTTAGTCGAGATAAGGGCACGCCAAAATCATTCAACTAAAATAACCAAAACAGTAGTAAGAAATTGCTTTCAAAACTGAATGAAAGTAGGAAGTACCCTGTTCCTCAAACCAGCAAAGGGCATGGATTTCAACATTAAAAAAGCCACGAAGGATTCTTCGTGACTTTTCAAAATTATTCAAAAAAGCGACTCTATTTCACAAACTGCGCAAAAGCCACATTACTGCCACTTTCCGCAAAGACGAGATATTTGCCACTTGCTAATCCAGCTACTGAAATTGCTAGCTTATTACTGCTTTCAGAAACAAGTTTCCCCGTGGGATCATACACTTTGATAGAAAAACTTGACCATGTTGTAGGCACTTTAATGTTGACGATATCACCGACAGCGGGGTTAGGATAAAGCTCCAGACTTTGAGCCTTGGCTGGTGTATTGAACACATTTAAAGTGCTGCGTTTGGTATCGCGATAAGTAACGCTGGTGGGAGTTTCCGTGCCACCGATTACTGTTGTAGTGACCGACAAAAGTGGATAATGTTCCCCATTGGCAAGCCACTTATATTCTACAGTATTGCGCGGAATACCCTGGGAAGTCGTGCCAAACGTTACGGTATCCATTTCTGCAATTTCGGAACGAACGCGAATTACAGAAACAGCATTGGCATAGGGTGTCTTGATGGTTCCCCAAGCATCTACCCTAGTGGTGCGCGTGCCCGTTTGCGAGAAATATCCGAGCCCGCCGGGAAGACTGTAGCTTAAGCGAAAATTAGAAACATCGGTAGGGTGCGGATAGCTAAGTGGGAAATAATAAATCACGTCTTCAGTGGAGTAATTTATCGGTATCGGAAAGCCTGAAATCTTTGCAGCAAAACCTACTGTTACAAAACGGGAAGGGCTTGTCTTCTTGTTGTAAAAATTATAAATATCCTGCACGGATATAGGTGCTCCTGGAAGGCTATCTGCAATCTTAATCCCGTAGGCTGTAGGACTAATCGTTACTACATAGCTCACGTTCACCTGAGCGGCGTTTTTGTAGGTATCCACCGATTGAGAAATAGCGACAAGGCCACTAAAATCCCACACTTTATTGGTGCCTGTATCTGTAAGGTTTATACTCAATGCTGCTGGGTTGGCATTGCTATATCGTAGCGTATCGCCAAAAGGTGCGCCACCAGAAGGACCAATCGGCATATCTGCTGCAGTAATGGTAATTTGAGACCATGCCAACGGGGAAAGGAGTGTAAGCAGTGCTGCGCTAAATAAAAATTTCTTCATTGATTTTTTTTGATTTTCACCAAATGTAGGACGGACTTACAACTCCGGCAGACTTTCAGTAAACTCTTCATCATTTTCTACCCTCACTTTATGTACATACGCCTCAATTTGATGGTCAAAATTTTGGCTCTGTTGAAATAAAAATTGTACCGCAATCGGCAACACAATAATCGGCAACTTCAGCTCGCGAAGTAGCTCGTGATGAAGCAATAAGCGCGTGGCATCTTTCTCCGTGGTCACAATAATTTTATCGGCAACATCCCAATTATTAAAGGTCTGTTTTATCTCTTCAATATCCCTCGACCCAAAGTAATGATGGTCGGCATAGGCAAGTACGTGAACTGAAGTAGCAAGCGATTGCAAATAAGCTGTAAGCGGCTCTGGCCGTGCGATACAGCAAACCAAAATCACATTCTTTCCGGCAATTTCTGCTTCATTTCTCCCAAACAATTCATAGCCATTTCGATATTGAATGGTCGAGAAAAACACCTGCTGGTTAGGCAACGGTTGTATCGCTTCGACAATCTTGTCGGCTGCACTTTTTGATAAATCTGACGGGCATTTAGACACAATAATCATGTGCGCTCTTTTGTACGCTGCCCTACCCTCCCGCAACCTACCGTAAGGCAAAATATAGTCCTTGTAAAATGGCTTGCTGAAGTCGGTAATGAGGATATTAATTCCCGCTTTCACGGAGCGATGTTGGTAGGCATCATCTAGTATCACTACATCTACATCGGGGCGACGCTGCAAGAGCAATGGAATGCCCGTCATTCGCTCTTCGGCCACACTCACAGCCACTTCTGGAAAGGCAAGATAGTATTGCATAGGCTCATCGCCGATGCGCAGGGCATTGCTCGTTTCATCGGCAAGAACAAAACCTTGAGTACTGCGTTTGTAGCCACGGCTCATTGTGGCTATTCGGTATTGGTATTGCAAGAGTCGAATTAGGTATTCCACATGTGGCGTTTTTCCCGTACCGCCGACGGATAAATTGCCTACTGAAATGACAGGAACGCTAAATTCTACCGAAGAAGAAAATCCAGTATCATACAGCCTATTGCGCAGCCAAACAACGAAGCCATAAAGTAAGGCAAAAGGGTAGAGTAAATAGCGGATTGTGGAGAAAAACATGGTTGGGGAGCGGGCTTAGCAGGTATTTACAACAGGCAGCCAAAGTTAAAGAGCTATGGAATGATTGTCGGGAATCGCCGATGACGCGGATTAAAAGATTCCACAGATTCTAGAAGCTATATGCGCTCGCGAAATCCCTTAATTTTTTGAATCCGTGATTCAGGCAACAAAACAAAACCCCGAACCTTCAAAGTCCGGGGCTTTACAAAAATTAATTTCCTAAAAGAACTACGAAGCCTTAAAAGCCTTCACCGCTTCCGTCAGTTTAGGTACAATGGTCATCGCGTCGCCAACTATACCATAGTCCGCTGCCTTAAAGAAGGGTGCTTCCGGGTCTTTATTAATCACCACTATAGTCTTACTACCATTCACACCTGCAAGATGCTGAATAGCGCCAGAAATACCCACAGCGATGTACAAATTCGGACGAATAGTGCCGCCTGTTTGGCCAACATGCTCGTGATGTGGCCGCCAATGGCTGTCTGCCACTGGCCGACTACAAGCCAATGTCGCGCCAAGTGCTCCCGCGAGGTCTTCTAAAATATACCAGTTTTCTGGGCCTTTCATCCCGCGACCACCACTCACTACCAATTCAGCTTCACTCAAGGGTACAGTGCCTGTTACCTTGTTTGTTGCTGTCACCTTCACGCTAAAATCCTTATCGTCGAAGGCTACATCAAAAGCTTCTACTGCGGCAGTCCCTTCGCTTTCTTTTATTGGGAAAGTATTTGGCATCAGGGTAATCACCTTGATATCGCTGTTCACTTTCACATCAGCAAAAGCCTTTCCCGCAAATACATTTTTTCGCACCACAAAGCCATTGCTCACATTCGGCAGACCTACTGCGCCCGCTACCAGCCCGGCTTTCAGCCTTGCAGAAATACGAGGAGCTACTACCCTACCCAACAAATCATACGTGAGTACTATCACTTTCGCCTCTTCCTTTTGAGCGGCTGCGATGAGTGCTTTTGCCGTTGCGCGACCGGAAAAATTATCGAGCCGAGCATCGGAAACATGCAGCACCTTCTTAGCTCCGTACTTTCCTAAATTTTGCATCGCATCATTGCTCATGCTCCCCAAAACAACGGCTGTTGCGCTGGTACCAAGGCTTTCAGCAATACCCGCAGCATATTGCACGGCTTCCAATGATTTCTTTTTAAAACTGCCTTGGCTATGCTCGGCAAATACAATTACTGACATAAAATTTTCTTTTTAAAAAAGCCCAAGAAGGACTAATGAATAGGGTGAATGATACCTTTTTACCGAAAAATATTTTGGCAAATTCGGCATCTATTTAAATGACTTTCGCCTCAGAATGCAAAGCTTGAACCAAGTCAGCAACCTGCTCTTCGGTAAACAATTTGACACCGGTCTTTGCTGGTGGCAAGTAGTAATGAATAATTTCCGTGAGTGGCGTTGCGTCGGTTGCTGGCACTACTTTCAAGGGTTTAGTACGTGCAGCCATAATACCGCGCATGTTGGGAATACGTGGTTCCG
>JBDTKK010000101.1:0-4565 GCA_039935335.1 Chitinophagaceae bacterium | reverse complement strand
ACCCAAGCAACACCGCAGATATGAAAGGCTTGATGAAGGCTGCTTCTTTAGATCCGAATCCGGTGGTAATGCTGGAACATAAAGGGCTTTATTGGAGTAAAGTTCCGGGCACGGACGAGGCGAAAATGATAGAGCCCGACCGCGATTATGTTCTGCCCTTCGGGAAAGGGAATATCGTTTTAGCTGCCGATGAGGAAATGCTCGATAATGGCGAAACGATGTGCATTATCACCTACGGAATGGGTGTTTATTGGTCTAAGGCGGCTGCGAAGAATTATCCAGGAGCTGTTGAAATTATTGACTTGCGGACGCTTTATCCTTTGGATGAGAACTTGATAATGGAGACTGTCCGCAAGCATGGCAAATGCCTTGTATTGACCGAAGAGCAGCTCAACAATTCCTTTGCCGAATCGCTGGCCTGCCGGATAGCGCAGCAATGCTTTACGAGCCTGGATGCGCCGGTACAAACGCTTGGGGCAATGGATTTACCTGCTGTGCCAATGAATGTTGTCTTAGAAGCCGCTATGCTGCCCAGTGCAGAGAAAGTGGCGAGAAAGATTGGAGAGATGTTGGCTTGGTGAAGATTTCTTGAAAGGTTTTTAGAAGATAATTGTGAAGGCATTGTGTGCAACATAGAGGCGTTGCGTGCAAGGTCTCTTTGTTTTTAGAAACATTTATTGTGAACGAACTCGAATTGTCGGCTTCCTCAAAATTAAAGATATTTTGAAAACTAATATTTTTAAGTTGGGAGCTTTCATCCTAGCGGATTACCACAAAAATCCCGAAGGGATGGCGTTATTTTAGAATCAGCGAAAGGTATGGATTAGAAGGGGTTCGCGAGCGTAAGCTCGCGAACGGACTTGCAGCGGCGTCCGCTGCTGTTTTTCATTTACCCAAGATAAGCCAGTGCTCTGGGAAGGCTCATGAAATTAAAAAAGCGTGAAGCTGCTTCATCACAACTTCACGCTTTAGCTTTTCCAAAAATTTTATTATCGTAACAACGTCACATTGCCGGTGTAATGCTCGGAAACATTGTTGTCAAATGAAACGTCAATTACATAAACATACACTCCTGTCGGCTGATCTTCGTTATTGAATTTACCATCCCATCCACGGCCATTGGTTGTTGAAGACTGGAACACGATTTGTCCCCAACGGTTAAAGACAGTCATGGTGAAGGAATTGATGCTACGGCCAAGGAGTTGGCGTGGCAGGAAGTAATCATTAATACCGTCACCATTTGGTGTAAAGGAGTTTGGAATGTCCACATAGCAATCTTTATTGACCACCAAGCTATCCGTTCCCGTACAGCCACCAAGCGTCACTGCTGCCCAATACGTTCCTATGTCTTTAGCTAAAATACTTGGAGTATGCGCTCCCGTATTCCAGAGGAATTTAGCGTCCGGGTTATTGGAGTTATTTCTATCAGAAAGAACAATCGGCGACCCGTTCGGGCAAAGCACCGTGTCTTCACCTAAATATACCCGTGGATAAGGATCCACCCGGATGATTTGGGTATCGGGCAAATCAGGGCAAATACGATAGTGTCCAGTAATTGTTACGTTATAGGTTCCTGCATTAGCAAAAGAATAAACTACAGTATCACGATTCTGGAAGACAGTTCCATCACCCAAATCGATGGTAGTACCAGTATTTCCAACTTTTAAATAATCAGCAATCAGATGGACAGCTTGCCCTTCACAAATCACCGTATCTGGGTTTTTAAATCGGACGAAGGGTAGCGTATCAACAACTATTATTTTGGAGAACGAGTCGACACAGCCCAAACAATTTCGGAGCACAAGCGTTGCTTTATAACTTCCGGTCTTCGTATAGGTGTGTACTATATTCGATTGGGTAGATGTAGTTCCGTCACCAAAGTCGTACTCAAACATCGGCAACTCATTTGGCGGACAAGTATAGGTCTTAGATTTGTCTTTAAAAGTAATAGGAGTACCTGCGCAAACCATACTATCACTCACTCCAAACTCTGGGATATTAGGATGTAATAGGTTGACAACAGCCTCAACCGAGTCAATACAGACATCATTGCCGGCATTAATGAATCGATAGGTTAGCAGCTTCACTTGATATAGCCCTTGATCCGTATAATAAAACGTAGGCGATATCGCGTTTGACCCTGACCCCGCAGCATCCCCAAACTCCCAATACAGACTGTCAAAACTACCTCGAGTCAGGTTGACAAATCGGACAGTGTCGACTAAACAACTAAATTTAGGTAAAGCCGCAAAATTTGGAATTGGGGTAGAGTCAACAACAGTAATAAGTACTGAATCCACAAAGGTACAGCCTGCCAAAGTACTTATCGTGAGGTAATAGTACTGCGATTTCGTAGGAGCAATTATCGGATTCATTGTTCTATCACCAGATAGAATAGTACCATCTAATGGCCCCCATTGTACATTATAGGTTACATGGTAGTTGGTATCCACGATAAGTGTTCCTTTTAAAGTATCAAGGAAGATTCCGTGGCAACCAATCAATGTGGTGTCATTTCCTGCATCTACAAATGCGTTAGCTACGTACAATACGGTTGTATCAACTAGAGTATTATTCCCAGAGCAGTCAGCGCCTTTATGGGTAACTACAGAAACCTGTGAAGCCGTTACAGACACGGTTTGCCCTGTGCCTGTAATCACAGCCGGACCGCTTATTACTGTCCAATTGTAAGGGCCAGGACCCGTAGCAGTAAGTGTGGAGGCGGCAGTACCATCACAACCAAATACCGTATCTAGTCCGCCAACGGTTGTTCCAACGCCATTAAACCCACAACTGCCCATATCGGTTATCGGAGTGGTCTTAAATGGAGTACCGGCAGCAGCACTGAAATTGACTGTAGTCGCACCAATCACTCCAGAATAAAATTTACCATCACTGCCATCATAATAAACGGTATTTCCATTTAAAGCCAGCCCCTGACCACCATTAGCAAAAGTGCCTGTCAGTGTCCAAGTATTTTGAAGAACCCCTGAAGAATTGTATTTACGAAGAGTTGCAGGAGTCGCACCTTGATTAATAATGTAGAAATTGCCAGCACAATCGCCCGCTAAATCTTGAGATGCGTTGTTGCATGGCGTGATGCCTAAAATGAAAGCGGCGTTACCAGTGCCATCGTATTTATAGATAAATCCGTTTACGTAATCATAGCCATAAATGAAAGTTCCCGCACCAGTAATGTCATCAACATTGCAGATATGAGTAGTATTAATCCACGCAAACTTATTCCAATAGTGCAGGTAATTAATACCACTAATTTTAAAGGTAGTATAATAAGTTGGGCTAACTAGCGAGCCGTTCAGGTTAGCTGAAACAGCAAGTGCTTTAGAATTAGCGGGAAGAGTGATACCGGTCGGTATAAACGTGTTTGGACTCGTCGGGTCAATCTTATAAAGATTGCCCAGAGTATCCACAACCTCGATTAACCCTGCTCCACTACCGCTGCAAACGGGCATAGCGTTTTGTGCCCTAGTGGTATTTAAAATGAACAGTGAAGCAAAGACTGTCAGGATGCTTTTTAGTAGAAATGAAGTTGATTTCATAATTGGCTAAGATAATGGTAAATGTAGGTCTTGAGCAAACATTCGCGCCCAAAGTTCATACTATAAGACGGTACAAAAACGAAAAAGGTTGGGTTCTTTCAAAAATATATTTTTCGAAAGCCTGTTTTCCCAAGCGATTTTTAATGTTTAGAAGCTTCATTCTGCAATAGGTCAGCTTACCTTTGGCCTACTTAGAAAAAAAACTTTGGGGCGAAAAAAGAAAATAAAGAACCAGCCAATTCTGGGCATAGAAATTACAGGTTACGCGGCTGAAGGAAAAAGTATTGGTCAACTTCCTGATGGAAAAAAGGTTTTCGTAGAAGGTGTTGTTCCCGGCGATGTGGCAACCATCCTGCTTCGGAAAAATAAATCCTCGTTTGCCGAAGGCCGAGCAATCGAAATCACCTCACTTTCTGAAAAAAGAATCACTCCGTTTTGTCCGCATTTCGGAGTTTGCGGTGGCTGCAAATGGCAGATGCTGCCTTACGCCCTCCAGTTACAATACAAACAACAACAAGTTGCCGACCAACTTCGTCGCATTTCTGGTATCCCGCTACCAGAAATCATGCCGATTGTGGGCGCAGATGAAACGCGATACTACAGAAACAAATTAGAATTCACCTTTAGCGCAACCAGATATTTCACCAACGAAGAGATTGTCGCTGCAGGAGAAGATTCGTTGCCGCAAGAGCCCGCATTGGGTTTTCATGCACCAGGATTATTCGATAAAGTGGTTGCCATTAAAGAATGTTTTCTTCAGGCCGAACCAACCAATATTTTACTCGAAGTACTTCGCGAATTCGGCGAGAAAAACGGAACCGATTATTATCATTTTAGAGAACAAAAAGGCTGGCTGCGTAATGTCATTATTAGAGTGGCACGGACTGGAGAAGTATTGGTCAATATTATTTTCCATCACGAAGATGAAGCACTCCGCATCTCCCTGCTGGAGACGGTCTTGAAGGATGTACCAGGGATTACTTCCTTGATGTACACCATCAATGG
>JBDTKK010000100.1:0-2972 GCA_039935335.1 Chitinophagaceae bacterium | reverse complement strand
TAAAAGCAGATACGAAGGCGGTGATTGAGGCACAGATTATGGGGTTTTTGGAATAGCAGGTTCGCGCAAAGACGCAAAGGCGGAAAGAAAGAGCAGAATAATGCCGCGACACAAGCCCCTGAAAGGGTCAAATTTTAGTAGCCCTGGGTAGTCTCGGCTCAGCCGAGAGGGAAGCGTAAAGATTATATCATCGAAGCATAACCCGAAAAATAACGCACACCACCCTTTCCTTTTGCCGAAATTCGCCTCATGCTGCTCCACAAAACCAAGATTATTGCCACCGTTGGCCCTGCCTGTAATACCTATGAAAAGCTCTTGTCGCTCGTCACAGAAGGTGTCAATGTTTTTAGGCTCAATTTCTCCCACGGCACACACGAGCAGCATCTTGCAGTCATCAATCACATCCGCGATATCAATGAAGCCACTGAGGTTAATGTGGCCATCATAGCGGATTTACAAGGGCCGAAATTGCGTGTGGGCGAGCTGGAAGGTGGTGCTATGGAACTGGCTATGGGCGATGAATTCGTGTTTAGCAACATCCCCGGAATCGGTACAAAAGAGAACGTATTTATCTCCTATCCCAACTTTGCAAATGATGTAGCCATCGGCGAAAAAATCTTGCTTGATGATGGGAAAATTGAAGTGATTGTTGTAGAAATAACAGCCGATGAACGCGTTCGGGTGAAGGTGACTGTGCCGGGAGTATTACTCAATAAAAAGGGTGTGAACCTGCCTGACACTAAGATTTCCCTTCCCTCACTTTCCGAGAAAGATCTCCGCGATATCGACTTCATTACTTCTGTTGAAGAAATCGATTGGATTGCCCTTTCCTTCGTGCGTAAGGCAGAGGATATTCGAGAATTACGCGCCATTCTTAAAGCCAAAGATTTCAGTGCCAAAATCATTGCCAAGATTGAAAAGCCGGAAGCTTTAGAACATCTCCGCGACATCATTATCGCTGCAGATGCCATCATGGTGGCACGTGGAGATTTGGGTGTAGAACTGCCACTGGAGCGGATTCCAATGATTCAGAAGAATATAGTTCGTATGTGCATTCACCGCGCAAAGCCGGTAATCATTGCCACGCAAATGATGGAAAGCATGATAGACAGAACGCGCCCAAACAGAAGCGAAATAACCGACGTTGCGAATGCCGTTTTAGAAGGTGCCGATGCCGTGATGCTGAGCGCAGAAACTGCGGTGGGACAATATCCAACCCTGGTGATTAAAACCATGGTGAGCATTATTAATGAAGTGGAAAAGGAAGACATCGTTTATAACCGAAACCTTGCACCACAGCCACATTCACCTTCTTTCCTCTCCGATGCACTTTGCTATAACGCCTGCGAAATCGCCAAGAATATTAAAGCCGATGCCCTAATGGGTATGACGCAAAGTGGTTACACTGGCTTCATGCTTTCCTCCTATCGGCCGCGCTCTCCATTATTTGTTTTTACCAAAACCAAAAGCTTGATAGACCAACTGAGCTTGAGCTGGGGCGTTACGGCTTTGTACTATGACAAGGAAGAAAGTATCGACCGCGTGCTGGTAGAGCAGATTGAAATGCTCAAAGAAAAGGGTCTCTTAAAAACTGGGGACGTGGTGGTAAGCACCGGCTCAATGCCCATCCAGCAGCACCTTCCAACCAATATGCTGAAGGTGACGACAGTGGAATAGCAAGCCGAATAATCGTTTTTAACTTGTCGGACATTTCCAGTATTGAACATGTAGTTCCTACTTTTACACGAATACCAAACACTATGAATAAAGTTGTTTCCAACGCCGATGAAGCTGTACGTGATATTCCAAAAGGCGCAACGATAATGCTCGGCGGATTTGGCCTTTGCGGCATCCCCGAAAATTGTATCGCAGCGCTCGTCCGCAGCGGTGTAGATGGCCTCACCTGCATTTCCAACAATGCCGGAGTGGACGATTTTGGATTGGGGCTTTTATTAAAAAAGCACCAAATCAAAAAGATGATTGCCTCTTATGTTGGCGAGAATTCGGAGTTTGAAAGGCAACTGCTTTCCGGCGAAATGGAAGTAGAGTTAATCCCACAAGGAACCTTGGCTACGCGTTGCATGATTGCAGGTTATGGCATTCCCTTTGTGCCTGTATTGGCGGGCGTTGGCACAGAAGTGGCCGAGGGAAAAGAGACCGTGACGAAAAATGGAAAACAATACCTGATTGAAGAAGCTTTTGAAGCGGATTTTGCCATCGTAAAAGCATGGAAAGGCGACACCATGGGCAACCTTATGTTTAAAGGAACAGCCAGAAATTTCAATCCGGTAATGGCAATGGCCGGGAAGATAACCATTGCAGAAGTGGAAGAGTTGGTGGCACCGGGTGAACTTGACCCCAATTATATTCACATACCTGGCATATATGTAAACAGGATTTTTCAGGGTGTAGTATTTGAAAAGCGCATTGAGCAAAAGACAGTCCGGCAGCGGATTTAAACATTTCTCCAAAAGAAAAACCTCCAAATCTTCTAACAACATCGGCGCAATCGCGCCTCAAAAAATACTCTACCGATGGCTTTAAATAAAGAACAGATTGCGCAGCGCATCGCCCGCGAACTTCAAGACGGATTCTATGTCAATCTGGGAATTGGCATTCCAACATTGGTTGCCAACTACATTCCCGAAGGAATAAACGTGGTGCTACAATCTGAGAATGGATTACTTGGTATGGGACCTTTTCCTTTTGATGGCGATGAAGATGCCGATATGATTAATGCTGGAAAACAAACCATTACGGAACTACCAGGTTCTGCAATTTTTGATTCAGCGATGAGCTTTGGGATGATTCGAGCAGGCCGCGTAAACCTTACCGTATTAGGCGCGATGGAAGTGGCGGAGAATGGTGATATCGCCAACTGGAAAATCCCCGGGAAAATGGTGAAAGGCATGGGTGGTGCTATGGACTTAGTGGCTGCCGCAAAGAACATTATTGTGGCCATGCAACACACC
>JBDTKK010000099.1:0-68008 GCA_039935335.1 Chitinophagaceae bacterium | reverse complement strand
GGTGGGTGGCGGCCGGATTTTCTTCCAAAATGATTTTGAAATAGATGACGATACAGACCCTGAAAACAATACATCCGGCGACAATCTAAAAAATATATCAGATTACCTGAAAAGTTTTCGAAACTTTTATCACCAAAATAAAGAAGGTTCCATCAAGCTGGAAGTGAGCGATGTGTCGGACATAAGAGTAGGCCAAAACAACCTTTATTTGGTTGTTTATTTCACCGAAACGATGAACGGCAAAACCACAGGCGGCAAACCTTATGGTAAACGTTTGAAACGGGCGGAAATGCAGGTAATAACAGAGAATGGACAGTTTAGAACCTTGATAAGCCGGATAGATTTTGCGGACAAAAAAGAGTCACTTGCCAATGTAAAAACGGTTACGATTACCGACGCAAAAGACGATAATCTGGATGCGGACCTACAAACCTTTAGCGAAGATTATTACAAGCAAAAATTGAGCACAGGTGCAAAGTTGCTGAGCGAAAGTAATTACGTCGATGCCTATTATGACCTTAAAGAAGCGAAGCGAAATGGGAGTACACAAGGAGAAGCAGACACGCGTTTAAACGAACTTTTTTCAAAACTTAGGACACAAAACATTGACCCGATAGATTACCTGTACGATGGCTTGTTTACGCGAGCCCAAGCACTTATTGACAACTATCGATACAAAGATGCAAAGAATTACTACCTCTATGCAAAAGAAGTGAAGCCTATTAATGGTAAGGCTATTGGTACTGCTATTAGTGTTATCAATGACAAGCAAGCAAAAGATCAGGTGCTTTGGAGTCTCTACAAAAATGGTGCTTATGCTGATGCTATTAAGGGCTTCCAAAAGGCAATTGACAAAGGTCAAAGCGACAACCCGAATATGTACATCGGCCTGGGGCGCTCTTACCAAGCTTTAGGAAAAGATGACGAAGCAAACGCTGCCTTTGCCAGTGCCATCAAAGCTGACCCGACATACTCTGAAAGCTACAAATGGTTGGGCTATTTTTTGAAAAGCAAGAAGGATTTTAAAGGGGCATCCGATGCGTTTATTAACTGCCAAACCCGCGCCGAAGATCCTAATGAAGCCACTCTTGCTTCTGAAGTTGCATTTACCAGAGGAATGTTGGCCTTCCAACGCCATGAAAATCCGAGCGCAATCAACTTTTTGAACACTGCTATAACATTGAATGCAAAGAATAAAGAAGCACAACTCGGGCTAGCTTCAGTTTATTTGGATCAAAGAGATACAAAATCTGCCAACAAAGCCATCAAAGCCGCGTTGGACTTAGACAATTCCTATGCCGAAGCCTATTATCAACAAGGTAAAATCAAGGAAATTGAAAACGATAAACCTGGCGCAGAA
Source organism: Chitinophagaceae bacterium (assembly GCA_039935335.1). GTDB lineage: Bacteria > Bacteroidota > Bacteroidia > Chitinophagales > Chitinophagaceae > UBA1952. The sequence continues at coordinate 66,648 of JBDTKK010000099.1, read as the reverse complement.
GAATCCTACAAAGCAGCCATCCGCTTTGACCCCAACAATTACGTTTACTACTATGATTTAGGGAAGATTCAAATGGAGCCAGAATTGGCAAAATACCAAGATGCCATCCAAAATTTTAGCTATTGCATCAACGCACCGCAGAAAATGCTTTTCACAAAAATCGCTTTATGGAAACGCGGCAAATGCTACTATAACCTCGGTAATCGGGATGACGATGCACTCCAGGACTTCAAAAAAGCCGATGCTCAAATGCCTACGCGTCCACCAACTTTTTATGTAGAATACGCCAACTTACTCATCCGCCAAAAGCAATTTAATCAAGCAATGGACAACCTTAGCCATGCAGCTACAGACCCGGCTGCAAATGTGAGTATGGGCGTAATCAGCTACCTTCAAAACCCAGGTGATGATGACAAGTATCTCAACTATTTTGAAAGAGCCTTTCGAGATGGCGTTGCTGGCGATGCCTTGAAAAATAATCCAACCATCACAGAACTATACAGCAACAGCAAAAAATTCCGGTCGCTCGTTAAGAAATACAAATATAACTCCTATTTCTAATTACTGGTTTTGCACAAGAAGCTGTATTATTGGCATCCAATTTTTTAGACCAAGAAAATGTCCTATCAGGCAGGAGACGAAGAAGAAAAGAAGAACCTTATCCGCCAACTTCGGCAGATAACTATCGACTATAAAGTAGGTGTCATAGCGGCTGAACTCGTAGAAAACAATGTTTCTGCCGACACGATTTTTTTTAGAAACCAAAGTAGCTTCAAAAGATCTGTAGCTAAGGATATTAGTGCCGTTTATTGGAATAACGCCGAAGACGCACCGAGTAATCTGGTCTTTGAGCTCAATCGTGAAGGCATATACGATATGCTACCAGAGGCATTGAGCCATAGCCAAACAAAAAAAAGCAAAACAGAATCCAATACTAAACGCAGCCAAGAACTACGCAAACAAGAAAAGGACGCACGGAATTTCTTCAGTCCTCTAGAAAATGAGTTTCACCACCGTGCCCTCAAGTTGGATACCATCGAGCGGGAATTGCTCAAAAGCAATAACCATCGGCGCAATAGGCAGTTTTTTAGCTACTTTTTTGAAGAAAGTAGCATGCTTACAGACCAACAAGTTTTGGTACTGATGCACATCCTGCCGCTTAGTCACAAAATTCGTGGTGATGAACAATTAATTGCACTTACTACAACTCGAATCTTGGGTTATAAAGTCTCTGTCAGCAACCATTGGATACGCAAGAAATTCGTGATGCCCAAAGGTGCAGACCTTAATTTAGGTGAACGAATGCTCGGTATCAATTCCATACTGAATGAACAGTTTGAGATCAGTGCACGGTATTATGAAGTCACCATTCACCAAATACCCGTTCAAGAACATCATCACTTTATTGGAAAAGGCAAGCACCTAAATGTTCTAAGTTTTATTCTTCCTTATTTTTTCCCAAGCAATGCAGATTTTGGAATTTTGCTCGAAGCCAAAAAAGAAGAGCAACATTTGCTTAGCTCCGACGAGGAGAATTTTAGCTTTTTAGGTTTTAACTCGTACATTTAAGCCCCCTTCACAGCACTATGATTTTTGGACTCATCACCTTTGCTATTTTCAGCGTAGTAAGCCTCATTTTGTTCTTCATTGCGAACAAAAAAAGTCAGGCAATGAGCAATAAAAAAGTAATCCTTTTTTATCTTGCTTTTGGAATTTTGTTGAGCCTTGGTGGCCTCATCGGTATGTCTGTTACCGCTTCAGGCTCAATGCTCAATTTTGTTCTGCTTCAAGTGGTGTACGCCGCACTCGGCTATCTCGCATCATGGCTTTTCAAGAAAAACGCCCCTGCCGAAATGCAAGAAGGAAAGTACGCCGGAGTATGGTTTGTACTGGTGAATGCTTTCCTCGGAATGGTCGGATTCACGCTAATTTATTGGTACTATACCAAGGCTGATATAGCCCCTTGGTACGCCCTCTGTGTGTTGCCTTTTGTGCTTCCGCAATTTCTGCGATCGGCCTTCGGTGCCTACCGCGAGATTCCACAGGAAATCAATAAGGTTTGGTATCTTCCGCTCCATGCAGATGAAGTGGATTATGATAAAATTGACACGACTACCATCTTTATGCTGGAGCTGGAATATTCCAAGTCCATCAATGATCCACGCGTGACCAATACCAAGCTTCGTGCCCCTGTAGCCATGAAATTTGGTGACTGGTTTCGTTCCTTTATCGATAACTATAATTACAAGTTCGAAAACGACCCCATCCAGTTCATGAATGATGATCAAACGGCAATGGGCTGGATTTTTTATGTAAAACCTTCCTTTTTGGGTGGCACTAAATTCATTGATCCGGAATTGACCATCGCAGATAATAAAATCATTGAAAAGAACATCATTATGGCAAAGCGTGTAGGCATCATCGCCGAGCCTGAAAATGACTATTAAACTTCTTAAAACTAACAAACCGACCTCTTAACAACGCATGTTACCTAAGCTGCAATATCACCTCACCAATTGGGTGGACGGAATGAAAATAAACCGTCAGCACTTTATTGATAGTGAGAATGCACTGATTGATCAGTTGCGCGACAGCCATGCTGTGGCGCTCAATGCATTTTCCTACGGATTACTGCAACCCATAGCCGGTGAAAAAAGCTCCCTCGACTGCAACGCAGCAGCCAACCAAACCCGGCAATTTAAAGTGACCGTAAGCTATTGCCGCGCCATCACTTCCGGGGGCTGTAGAATTGAAATTATCCCTGGCATTCATCCGGAATTGGTGAGTGATAATACCGCTCAATCCGGTGAAGAATTTAATGCCGCAAAATCTGGGGCTACGGGATTTTATGCAGTAATATCTGTGAATCCATACAACCGCGAGCCTTTTGGCGCTGCATCCGCCGAAGAATATCCACCACGCAACGAACATAGTATTTCCAGCTATCGCCTTAGCCTCGTGGCCGAAGAAGATATCAATACAGGCTCTATCGGCGCAAATAATTTGCCAGTGGCCAAGTTCATCCTAAAAAATGGTGAACTGGTGCGTGATAATAATTACATTCCGCCGTGTGCATTAGTGGGCGCACATCCGGGTACCAAGCAGATTTTTAATACCATTGCGGAACGCCTCAACCAAATACAAGAATACAGTAGCGAAGTGGTACGAAAAGTGGTGGAAGGTGGGCAGAATGCCGCTTTAGCGCAGAATCTAAGGAGTGTTTGCGAACACACAGTTCGGCATATCGCATCTGAGTTCTTCATGTTTCGGATGATGTATCGGCAGCAAAGTCCGGTGTACATGGCCAATACGGTTGTGCAGCTGGCCAGCCATATCAATGTAAACATGACCTTGCTCTCCATCAAAGACAAGGAAGAATTACTCCAGTATTTTAGCTATTGGAACGAGATTAGCCCAGGTAAGTTTGAAGAAATGCTTGCCCTAGTTATCAATGCAGATTATAACCATGAAGATATTTATGGCTTTTACCAACCGCTCCTGCAATTCCTCAAAGTATGGTGCGAGTTGCTAGAAAAATTGAAAGACCTCAAGCTCATCGGACAGAAGAATGAGAAGTTTGACTTTGGCGGTCGTACCATGGAAACACCGAAGGAAAAAGGCAAAGGCAAGTTTAGTATTTTTGATTAATCCCTATAATATATCACAGACCATTTATGAAACCAATCAATAGCAAGGAACGTAGCAAATCGCTCTGGCAATTCGTGTTTATCTTTTTCGCGCTCGCCATGGTGCCCGCCGCGTTGATATTCTTTTCCTACTACAAAGTGCCCGAGGAAATAAGTCAGGGCGAGTCCGACAAATTAGTGGCCTATTCCAACTTCGAGCACACGCAAAAAATCATTTTGAAGAAAATGGCTGAAATTGATTCCAACATCAATTTACTAGCCTCTGCAACCGTTGAAAATCCAGTTTTGCTCAAGCAGAAAATTGCAGATGGTATTTCCGATTTGAGCAGGATGGATACTTCAATTGCCATCGTACCTACTATTCGCGCCAGCTACGAGAAGCATTTTACACACGTCACACAATTGGTGGATGCACAAGCCAAATTGAAGGATGCCTTGCTCAAGCTTCAAGATATGGACGCGAAGCTCAAAGCGGTGCAAAGCAATCCCATGATGGGTATGGGCGCAGCTCCGATGCCTATGCCTCCTACGCAATAGCTCTGGGCTTTTAGGAAAAATTATTTTTAGGTGGATCCCAGTCGCGCAAGTGGCTGGGATTTTCTTTTTAAAAAGCTCGAAAGCATTTAGACCGCTACTGAAATCTTCAAAAAAAAGTAGGAAGCTAGAAAAAAAGCATTGGCTCAATTCAGAGTTTTTTTTCAAAGAGATGGTGCAAAAGTGTAGAGATTTTCTTCGGGAAATGGATTGAAAATTGAAGGGATTTCCTTCCAGCGAATGCTTTCATATCTGCAGCGTGATTGAATGCTTTTTGACTCCAAATCACCCAAACTAAAAAGACAACAGGGGAGTTCTTTTAACTTTTCAAGGCAACCGTACGGGAATGAGCCTACCCTTTTTGCCTATTGCCTTTTGCCCATTGCCTTTTGCCCGTTACCCTTTGCCCGTTGCCCATTACCCTTTGCCCTTTGTCCGTTGCTTTTTGCCCATTGCCTTTTGCCCATTGTCTTTTGCCCTTTGCCCTTTGCCCATTGTCCGTTGCTTTTTGCATTTCGCCCTTTGCCTTTTCAATGTATCCACAACGGAATGTCCCCACACCATTAACCATTAATCATTAACCATTAATCTTTTGCCTTTATCATTCCATCAGCATTTGTTTCTCCGAGAATAAAAAGTATTTTTACGAAAACAACTTTTATTTTTTTTAGAAACTATGACAACGCTTTCCTTTAGTGAATCCCTGAAAACAGCTATTCAGGTAGCCATTTCCTTTGCAAGAGAAAACAAAAACGAGCAATTTTCGCTTCCACATTTGTTGCGCGGACTATTGCACAAAGATGCTGGATTGCATCCCTTCCTCAATTCCTTAGGGAAAGATATTGGTTACATGACGGAATGGGCCGAAATACGCATCGATGAGCTGCCTAAAAGTGGCAAAAGCGTAGAAAACATCACAGCAGATGAGAAGACTGCAAATGCCCTTGAAGAAGCGGATAACATTCGCTTAAAGCTAGGCTTGAATGATGTTTCGCCAATTTGCGCGCTTACAGCATTGGTAAAGCCAAATGTTGGTTTTAGTTCTGAAGAATTGAAGTCCTTTCCCCTTCGGGAAAAGGAGATTCTAGACCTCTATCTCAATGATAGTTCGCTTAGCCAAACTCTAGGTACCACTCAGGCTATAGACGGAGTAGAAGGCACAGCCTCGCAAGGCAAGGCCAACGTGGCTTTGCTGAAATATTGCATCGACAAGATTGCGCTGGCTAAAGAAGGGAAAATTGACCCGATTGTTGGCCGCGACAAGGAAACGAGAATGATGTTGGAAGTACTTGGCCGCCGCACCAAGCCTAATGTGATAATAACAGGTGATCCTGGCGTGGGCAAAACCGCGCTAATAGACGGTTTCGCGCTAAGTATTGTAGAAGGAAAAGTGCCCGATGCGCTCAAGGAAGCCTTTTTGTACGAGCTCGATTTAGGATCTCTTTTTGCCGGAGCATCTTACAAAGGCGAAGTAGAAGAGCGATTGAAGAGCATTATTAAGGAAATAAAGCAGTTTGACAAAGCCATTCTTTTCATCGATGAAATCCATACACTTTTGGATCCAAAAGGTAGTGCCGGCGGTGCTGCAAACCTTTTGAAACCCGAACTGGCACGCGGCGAAATTACAGTGATTGGTGCAACTACTTTGGATGAATATCGCAAGCTTATAGAGCCTGAACAGGCTTTCAGCCGCAGGTTTGAGGTGATTCGAGTGGAAGAGCCGGACATGTCCACAGCCGCGAAAATGTTGCAAAAATTGGCATCTGCATTTGAAGCCCATCATAAGTTGAAAATTGAAAAAGACGTACTTGCAGAATGTGCAAGATTGGCAAAGCGTTATGTAAAAGATCGTCGCCTGCCAGACTCTGCGGTGGATTTGTTGGATCGTACCATGGCAGCCATCAAAATGATGAACGAAACTTCCATTCCTGAACTGGATACGCTCACCACACAATTTGAAGCTTTAGTGAAAGACGCAGAGCTTGATGATGTGGAAAGAATCTCGGAGTACAAATGGTTCTACCAATCTTTGAAAAATAGCCTTAGCCCTGTATTGTTTGGCAAACTGCTTGACCCTACAGACATTGGCAAATTGGAGACCGCTACAGACATAGAAACTGCGCTGGGTCATACTTTGACGAGTTTGAAAGAATTTGCGGCTGAAATAAAAGACGAAGTAACTAAAGCCGAATTGGCGGCAATCGTTGCTTTCAAAACGGGCATCCCGATGGGTAAAATCCAAGCGAAGGAGCAACAAAAGCTTCAGGAAATGGAAAGTATCATTAAGCGTAGAGTTGTGGGGCAAGACCACGCCGTGAAAGCGCTTGCAGATGCTATTGTAGAGTCGCGTAGCGGCCTTAATAAACCCGGGCAGCCAATAGGCTCCTTCTTCTTGCTTGGGCCTACAGGTACTGGTAAAACGGAAGTCGCAAAAGCAATCGCAGACTTTTTGTTCAACGATGAAAAAGCGATGATTCGCTTCGACATGTCGGAGTTTAAAGAAGAGCATTCTGCAGCATTGTTGTACGGTGCACCTCCAGGATATGTGGGTTACGAAGAGGGTGGAGTATTGGTGAATAAAATCCGCCAGCAGCCTTATTCTGTCGTGCTTTTCGATGAAATTGAAAAGGCTCATCCATCAGTGTTTGACATCTTCCTGCAGATACTTGACGAAGGGAAAATGAGCGATCGATTGGGTAAGGAAGGAGACTTCTCGAACTCGTTAATCATCTTCACCTCAAACATAGGCAGCGAGTGGATTGTAGAGCAATTTGGCCAGAATATTATGCCCAAGTCCAACCAGTTGATGGAGATTATGACGAAGTATTTCCGCCCCGAGTTTTTGGCTCGCCTCACCGAGATTATTCCCTTCGCGCCCATCAGTGAATCCAATGTTGTTAAGATTTTGGAGATTCAGATGAAAAGCCTTTTGGAAAGCCTCGACAAGCAAGGAATTTTATTGGAAATAACCGAAGAGGCCAAGCAAAAAATTGCCCTTACAGGGTTCACGCCAAAGTATGGTGCAAGGCAAATTTCTGGAGTGATTCGAACTCATTTACGGAGGCCAATTTCCAAACTTATTGTGGCTGGAGGAGTAGGAAAGGGCGATACAATAATGGTGAAACTGAATGAAGAACAAGAAGTTGACTACTCCGTCAAAAAATAATTTTGTTTTGTAGGAAAAAGTTGTACTTTGGCATTGCAAAACGGCAATACTTTTCTAAAAAGTAGCGACAAAAAAGGAAATCAATAAATAAAAACTATCAAAAACCGTACCAATGTTTGATTATGAAGTAGGCGGGAACGCCGTCAAGATGGATGCCTCTGAAGGCATGGCGAGTATTTCTATGAACCGTTCGTTGTTCGTACAAAAACTTACTGCAGATGATCCGATTCGTCCAGAAGCAGTATATGACCTCAAAACTGTAGAGGAAGTATTTGATCACTACAAGCCGAAAGTGGAAGTAGAATTTGACAAGCCAGATGGCAGCACACAATCTGAAGAAATTCATTTTAACGGTGTGGGTGATTTTAAGGCATCAAGCATGGTGTCTCAAAGTCCCTTACTTCAAGGCTTGAATAATGAAAAGGATGAATATCAAAAACTGATGAAGCAATTGAAAACAAATAAGCTCGTCCGTAATGTCATTGAAAACCCAGAAACAAAAGCGGCATTTATGAATGCCCTTCAAAGTCTCATTAACGAATTGGATCAACAGAAATAATCTTTACCTTAAAAAACATTACACAACAGAAATAATATAAACTATGGCAGAAGCATCAATGCAACAGGCAGAAGACAGTCAGGAACTAGCGGTCAAAACCCAGGAAGCCAGTACCGCTCCCTCGGAGTCGATTGACGCGAGCTTGGCAAAGCTTGCTAAATTTGGCAGCTTTGACTTTCTTGAATCTGCAATCGATGGCGTTCAAAGCCTCAACCCCGAGCGTAAGGCACGGAAGAATATCTTTTTGAGCGATAGCAACAAGAAGAAAGAGCGTGCCGAATTGAAGAAGAAAATGCAATTGTGGTTAGATCTTCTTCAATCTAGCAGTGACATTAGCAAGATGGCAGAAGTGAGCCAACAGAAATCTGAAGAAGCTGCTGCGCTTTTGAAGAAAAACTTGAAGAAGGCAGTAGAGGCTAGCCATGAATTGGAAGTGTCTTACCGCTCTTTGAATCTTTTCTATAAGAATACTGAATCAGAGAAACTTAAGAACGTAACCATTGTGAACGCAGGGCCTGACCAAATTAAAGACTTGGACGCACCGAAATTCATTGAGTATGTAGCTGGTGAATTGAAGCAGAATTACGATAGATTGGATTTGCGGAACAATTATTCAATTCTTTGTGTCCCAGGATATTTGGGCAGCAATGCCGTAGTTGAAAAATGGGCGAAATTAGCGTTTGCGACGAAGACCATGCTTGTTACTGACTTCATGGACATTGATAATCCAGATGATACTTTGGATATGTTTGTTGAGGCCAACCTCACTGGCGGCGAACTTCACCGCTCTAACGTTATGATGGCTGCGAACTATATAGTTGGCCGTGCTAAGAACGAGGAAGTTGACGAAGAGGATGATTTACGCGTACCCCCATCCTCAGCATTGGCTGGTAAGCTTTATTATACGCTAATGTCTCAAGTGACCGCTGGTAAGAAGCATGGTGGTATGAACGAGGTAGAAGGGATTCGGTTTGATTTGAAGAAGTCAGAAATATCTGCGATGGATCGTGCCGGACTAATCCCAATGGTAAGCGAGTATGGCAAGGTAATGGCATTTTCTTCCAAGACATTGTTCAACGGCGACAATATTGGCCTTCAAACTTACTCTGTTGTCCGCGTATTTGACTATATCAACAAAGTATTGATAGATTTCTTGAACCGTCGGGCATTTGAAAACTGGACATCAGCTACGGAGCAAGATTTGCGTCAGCAGATTGTGAAATTCTTGGACAGCATCAAAGGTGCAGACAAGCTTATCGAAAAATTCCGCGTATTGCGCTTTGAGCGCGATGAAAATCAGAAAGACCGTATCTTCTTGGATATCAACATCACTCCTTATTTCCCTGCCAAGAGCTTTATGCTGAAGCTGGACGGACACAAGGGCGATGATGGGGCCGAATGGGATACCAAGACGGAAAATGCTTAATACTATCTATTTACGAAATTATTTTTTTTCTTTTTTTTAATCATCTAAACCAAACCAGACATGGCTTACAAAATGACCCTCAGTCTAGGGGGAAAGAAGTACGATGTGCTCAGCACAACATTCTCATTCAACCGATCAGTAGATCCTAAAGGACGTCCGTCTTCAGGGGTTTATGGTGGTGAGATTCACATTGTAGTAGAATCGTATGCAGATACGACGCTACTAGAAATTATGCTGAATAAGCAGCATACAGCGCAAACAGGTGACATCACCTACGATCAGGGCTCCGCAGATGGTGTCATGAAAACATTGAAGTTTGTTGATGGCTTCATCACGAGCTATGGTGAGTCTGCACAAGCAAATAGCGGAGACGCTATGACAATTGCCATGACGATTTCCGCTCGTGAAATCTCTGTGGGTGATGCTGCCAAGCTCACGAACTTGTGGCCAGACAACAAAGCTTAGGCAAAGACTAGTTAGTCTGCTCTACTTTGTCGTCAAAGAGGCATCAATGAGTTAGAGTAGGATTCTAATACAGGAGTCCTACTCTAACTCTATTACGCAAATTCTATTACGCAAACTTTTCTTTTTTTTTAATCATCCAAACCAAACCAGCTATGGCTTACAAAATGACCCTCAGTCTAGGGGGAAAGAAGTACGATGTGCTCAGCACAACATTCTCATTCAACCGATCAGTAGATCCTAAAGGACGTCCGTCTTCAGGGGTTTATGGTGGTGAGATCCACTTGGCAGTAGAATCGTATGCAGATACGACGCTACTAGAAATTATGCTGAACAAGCAGCATACAGCGCAAACAGGTGACATCACCTATGATCAGGGTTCCGCCGACGGAGTCATGAAAACGCTGAAGTTTGTTGATGGCTTCATCACAAACTACACAGAATCTGCGCAGGCAAATAGCAGCGAAGCTATGGCTATCCAGATGACGATTTCCGCTCGTGAAATCTCTATGGGTGATGCTGCCAAGCACACGAATCTGTGGCCTGACAACAAAGCCTAAGGCTTTAGCTTGTCAGCAGGAATTGGTTGCCGCAAGGTCTCTTCATGGGGTCTTGCGGCCTATTCTTTATCACTAAACTATTTACCGTGGCGCAGCAGATTAGCGTAGATATTACGATTAACGGCAAGAAAATCACCCCATTTTCTCAATTGTCGTTGCGACAGCAATATAATGCACATCATTATTTTGAGTTGCACTTCAATTATGATGTTTTGGAGGCTAAAGGAGCCGTCACCCTCGATAAATCAAAAGATTATCTAGGCAAAGCGATTAATATCGCTTTCAACAACTTCGAAAAAACGAAGCAAGAAACTGTGTTTAAAGGCATTGTTACGGACATTCGCATTTCAAATACCTTGGATTCGCCTGGAGATTTGATTTTTAGTGGCTATAGCCCAACAATCCTATTGGAAACTGGCGAGTCGAATGCTTCTTATCTCAAAAGCACACTTTCACAAGTTGTGAAAGGGGCTACAAAGGATGTGCCTTCTAATGATTTGTCGCTTAGCGTAAATCCCGTAAAGAAATCGGCCATTCCTTATTGCGTTCAATATCATGAGAGTGACTTTTCATTCTTACGGCGGTTAGCAGCGGAGTATGGAGAGCATTTTTTTTATGACGGTACAAAGCTGAATTTTGGGAAGCCGAGTCAGGCTGTAAATATTTCACTTCAATATCCCAATGACCTATCGGAATTGGACTTGCAAGTGAAGCTCGGACCTGTTGAATTTGAACATGTTGGCTACTTGTCTAAAGAAGACAAACAACTTCGTGTAGCATCGTCTGGGCAGGATGTTGCAGGCTTGGATGCGAATGGAAAATTTGCTTTAAACACTTCAAAGCAAATATTTAAGGCTAAAGCCAATACACTAAGTGCGAGGAAATTTTTGGAAGCCAAAGAGCTTGACGAATCGGTTAAAGTAATCAAATCCACTACTGCCGGAAATTTTGTGGCTGTTGAAGCAAGTTCTGATTCTCCATCAGTGAGCCTGGGTGCTACAGTGGCGATTATGGCAGACACTACTGATTATGGAAAGTTTACAGTTATATCTGTTAATCATACAACCGATGGACTGGGCAACTATACTAATAACTTTGAAGCGATTCCCAATGGAATTACTGTTGTTCCAAATGCCCATATTGAAAAACGAATTGCAGATGCGCAGATGGGAATAGTTACCGACAATACAGATCCCGACAAATTAGGGAAAGTGAAGGTTCAACTATTGTGGCAAAAGGATTCAGATACAACGCCTTATATTAGGGTGATGACCCCGCATGGTGGCACGTACAAAGATGGTAAGAAGACTCGCGGTCACTTTTTTACACCCGAGGTTGGAGAAATGGTGATGGTTGGGTTTTCCCAGAATGATCCTGAAAGACCTTTTGTGTTAGGCAGTTTGCCCAATGGAAAACAGATAGACTCATCACCCAATGATAAGAATCAGATTAAGTCAATCAGTACCAGAAGCGGAAACATCATTACTTTTACCGATAAAGATGATGATAAAGAGCAGGAAATAAACATTCAAACGGATAAGACGAATTATATTTCCATTAATCTTAAGAATTCCGACGGAACGATTAAGATTTATTCTTCGAAGGCGATTGAGGTAAACTCTAAGGAGACTATTGTCGTAAAATCAGGAAAGTCGATTGAAGTTCAAGGTGATAAAACAATCAGCATAAAATCTGAGAAAATTACTATTGAGGCTACCGACAGTATATCACTGAGTGCAAATACGAAGATTGAAATGAAGGCTCCAGATATCAAAATTGAAGCAAGTACTGGCCTCGAGGCCAAGGGAGGAACTTCAGTAAAAATTGAATCTGTACAGACTGAAATTTCTGGCTCTGGAACAGCGAAACTGAAAGGTGCTTTAGTAAATGTAGAAGCTAGTGGTATTAATACCATTAAAGGAGCGATGGTGATGATTAATTAGGCTGCATATTGTTGGCAACGATAGCAGCTTATAAGTTTTATGCGACACATCTTATGAACACAGCGAAGTTATATCAGATGCCCTTTCGTTTTGATTTGCTCATGGAGCGAAATCAAGAGCTTCCTGCGGTAAACCTAGGGACATCCATAGCGCAGAACATTTTTCTTATTATCACATCCAAATATCAGGAACATCGTTTTGACCCTGAATATGGCTGTGAAATTTGGGAACGAGATTTTGAGTTGATTACCAATCCATTGATTTGGCAAGAAGAAGTAAATAAGTCCATAATCAAAACGCTTAATAAGTATGAACGGAGGTTAGATAAGATTAGTGTGGATACAGTTATTACGGAGGAACCTTATTTTAACCCCCAAACCAGAGTACGGAGTATCAAAAAGAAACTGACCATTAACGTAAAAGGGACTTTAAAAGCAACAGGGGAGCCATTTACCTTTTCACCACAATTGTTTATTAGCCCTATTTCTATTGATTAAGTTTTTGATGATACACCTGATAATATGCTGAATACAGAGAGTAATAATTTAAGTAAGGAGGCAATAGCCAGCAGAATGTTTCGTAATGCTGCCCGTTTTTGGGGGCTTAACGATACTAATATGGACAACTTTGATCCATTAGTTCGACTATTGGTAGAAGCCTGTGCAGTAGAAGTTTATAGGATTGATAATGAAATAGCCTCACTCCAACGGGTTATGACCGAAAGGTTGGCCGATTTGCTCATTCCTGAAGTACATATCCAGCCGAGGCCAGCGCACGCGGTCATTCATGCAGCAGCGACCGATGAGATGATGTATGTGGCATTGGAGTCTCAATTTCTGCATCAAAAGCGAATTGCCTCGGTTGTGAATGGTCCTTTGGATAAAACACTCGACGTTTTCTTTTCCCCAGCAGGTAGATTCAAGACGATTTCCGGCGATGTTGCGATTATTGCAGCAGCTTCTAATGTATATAAGTTAAATAATTTTCAACAAAAGGAAACCTACTTAAGACCATCACCTGGGCGTGTATTTCCAGCACAGACAATCTGGGTTGGTATCCGGGCAGAACGCGGTCAAGATTTGACGGATTTATCCATTTTCTTTGACTTGAAAAACATTCCGGATAAATTTCGGTATTTGTCTATGCTGGGGCATGTTCAATGTAGTTTCAATGGAGTCAGAGTAAACCTAACTAAAGGTCTTTCACAAACGAGCTACGAAGATCATGAGCTTCCTTTTGAAGATGCCTTGGAGGAATTGTACATCAACAGACGGCTTGAAAGGCAAATAAATAGGATTTATTCAAGTAATTTTCTTACTATTAGTGCTGGCGGAAATGAAGCTTTACAGCAAGTAGATAGTGCAAATCTAAAGAAATACCCGACAGAATTTGAGCAATATCTGGGGGCGGCTGAGCTGGGTCAACTAACTGAACAACTTCTTTGGCTAAAACTTGAATTACCGCCAGAATTTACAACACCTGTAATTGACGATTTGTCAATATCAATAAATTGCTTTCCTGTAGTTAATAGACATCTCAACGAGCTGAATTATAGATTAAATAGTTATTTTAATATCATTCCATTATTGAGTAGTGAACAGTTTTTTGCTGTGAAGCATGTGGAGGGGACAATTGTTGGGCCACGAGGTCGGAATGATTATGTGTATTACCCATTTGATCAATACAACGATGTAGATAAGGGAATATATACTGTGAGAGTAGGTGATTTGGAGCGATTTGACAGTAGAAATGCTGCTGAATATATTAATTATTTGATGGAACTTTTGCGGGATGAAAGCCGTGCTTTTGCTGCTTTTGGACAGGATTTTATGGCAACTGCAATAAAAGATTTGAATCAAAACATTGGACTGATAGAGCAAAAAATAAAGCAGAACCTTCATCTTTTGCAAACTACACCTACGTACCTACTAATTAATCCATTGGAAGACGGCGACACAATCTTTGTGCAGTACTGGACTTGCGCAGGAGCGGCAGGAAACGGTATCCGAAGTGGTTCGCAGATGGATTTGTACGAAGGCTCATCATTTGCAAAAAGAAGCCTTGTATTGATGACGCAAAGTACTGGTGGAATGGATAAGTTGAAAAATACAGAGATACTTACTGCATTTAAGTCGGTATTGCTTTCCAGAAACCGCATTGTCACTGCAATGGATATAAAGAATTTCTGCACTGCTTATTTACTAAATAAGGTTTCAGATGTGAAGGTCGAGAAGGGTGTAGGATTAAGTCCAATGCCAAATCAAGGTTTGATTCCATTAATAAACGTGAAACTCACTCCCAGCGATTCTAGTTTGGTATCGCCTGAAGAATGGGAACGAATTAAGGTGGAATTGATTGCAGAATTGCAGAGTCAGAGTGCTATTGACGTTACCTATCAAGTTCAGATTTAGGAGTTGATACATTTGTGATGTTATATTGTCATCTTGTTTGTAGCTGATTATAATACATGTTATTGTTCAATGGACTCCTTTACAACCTATCATTAGGCTCGTTGAATAGTGAAACCAATTCTTTATTCCGAGGTTGCTACATGTACTTTTCCTCGTTGTACAGTTTTTGGTAGAGCATTGGCTGGATCAACTTTCACTTTCCTGCGTTTGGCTTTCCATATTTATCCGACTAATGTCAAATCCTGCCAAAATTATTTCCAAAATTTCTATTTCAATCACGCAAAATAGTTCGTTTTTTTATGCTGCCCCGTGTATTGGCGTTAGGGAATTGTAGGGTCACTACAGACCCTCTATAGAGCATTCAGGGCAAAAGCAACCAATCCCCTACGCGAGCTTCCTTTAGTGCGATTTTAAAGAGCTTAGCGCGGCAGTATAGCACAGGCAGTTTTGCTTGGGCAGGATAGCCGTCATTCTCCCCAATAATTCTACCAGCATAAAAATACAAATAGCCAAATGCGGACTAGTATCAGCCAACTTATGATCTTCGCGGGCGAAATCTAGTCCGTTTGGGAAATCTTTCCCACCCTCGTTCAAGCATTACATTTTGGAGCATTATTATATATAATATGCGTAG
Organism: Chitinophagaceae bacterium; assembly: GCA_039935335.1. GTDB lineage: Bacteria > Bacteroidota > Bacteroidia > Chitinophagales > Chitinophagaceae > UBA1952. The sequence continues at coordinate 51,306 of JBDTKK010000099.1, read as the reverse complement.
GTTGCAAATATCATGGTAGTTGACCACATCCAATATGTCTTGTCCGGTATTTACATTTTCAACTGAAGGGATTGCCAAATGCCAAACGCACAAGGCCACAAAAAGACAACCGCCTTTTCCGCAGGAAACACAACGATGAGAATTAAAAGTACAGCAACTAAAATCAAAACGCTGATTACAATTTGAATGGTACCAAAAACTTCCGCGCGGTTCTAATTTCGGTTTTGTATTTTTTACATGGTCTTTTCCTTACAGTGACACCAGTGCATGTTTTCCGACCTGCAACGAATTTGATAGCGTCATCTTATCGCTACTTTCTCCAAGTGATTTCGATTAGAACTTAGCCAAACTTTCTTTGGGCATTGAAATTTCCTGGCCACAACCATTTCGTAGTGAGATTTCACGATTAAAATTACCACCAACGGAAACGCTACTAGTTTGGAATGTAGTAGCAGGTAGTGCGGCAAGCAAAGGGAAAAGTACCGGAAGGGAAGCCTTTAGAGCTTACTCATTCTTGTCTTTCAGCGAGTCGGAATTTTTGTTAAAAAATCTACTTTACGTTCAAGATTATTGTTGTTAAAAATTGGAAAATCTAGGGCAGAAACATCCAAAGCACACTATTCAAACGAAACAAAAGACTGGCGCCATTATTCCAAGAATTTCCTCCTGTTACACCGCCAAAACTTTGCCTCCAGAAAAAGAATTTTATACCCGAAAGATTGTGCTGACCAAGAATTATTTTTTCGAGATGGAGATCAAATTGTTGGTATAATCCAATGCACATCGGTAGCATGAAAGCCGCTATGATGGCTGCATCTAGCAAATGCCAAGCCAGAAAAAGCAGTTACTATTTTCCGCGAAACACCCGATCATAACCTATGGTAAATACAGGAATCAACAGAACGATTGATCCTTTCGTGATCATGCCGTAAGCGATTGCGAGAGTACTTCCCGACACAAAATGCCATCGGCACTTTTGCTCTCATTCTCCAACGCACAAAATGGGGGTGATCACACAATTAATTAGCATCGTGTTTGTAGGCACATCATTTGTCCAAAGAAAGAGTCCTTAGATGCGAGCACAAATGCTGTAATCTTCGCCAGGCTTGCATTATAGAGGGTTAGAGCTAATCGATAAATAGAGAAAATGGCTAGAAAGGCGAATAGAATTGAAGGTAGCCTGAAGGCAGTTTCTAGGCGAAATTTGTGATGCCAAAAGCCTTCAAGCACAAGGCAAATAACTAAAAGCGGAACGGCGGTTTATCGAGGTAATCCTTCCACTGTCAAAGATTTGAAGCCAATTGTGGCGATGGCTCATTACGCGGCTCATTTCGACATCTTGCGAAGCGTCTACGTCCATCACATCAAAGCGAAAAACATAGAAATAGATCGCTCCAATAACCAAGAAAATCCAGAATGGAACACTGAATTCAACTGGTGTTTCAGTGGATTTCAGGGATTATGGATGCTTTGAAAGACAGCGAGATTGGCAAAACAAACACAAAGATGCGGTAGAATAGAGCAGAGCCCGAAACTTCAAAGTTCATTTCCGTTACTTTTGGTGGCCTAAGCCTTATTCATTTCATGTCGACCGGAAAAAAATCAAAGCCTTCATACGTTTACGCCATCATTGGTGTGAGCCTTGTTTTATTCTTGTTGGGTACGCTTGGCTGGCTCGTCATCAATGGCAGATCGCTCACGCGGGAGTTTAAGGAAAATATCACCCTTACTGCAGATTTTCATGATAATGTAGCTCCTGGACAGATAGAAGCACTTCATAAAATCATGGAAAAGCAACCTTTCATTAAGCACACAAAGATGATTTCTAAAGAGGAAGCACTGCGTTTGCAAAGCGAAATTGAAGGAGAAAATGTGGGTCAGTTTTTGGGCTATAATCCGCTTTTTGCTTCTTTGGAGATGAACGTTTATCAAGAATATGCCAACAAAGACAGCCTTGAAAAAATCAAACAGTTTGTGCTGCAGAGCAATATTGTGCGGGATGTGAGCTACCCAAAAGTGCAAGTGGAACAGATGAATAGTAACTTCCGTCGCATCAACCTGATTCTAGGCATCATCGCGCTGGTATTGGTTTTCGCGGTAGTAGTGCTGATAGATAACACTGTTCGCTTGGCCATGTTTAGCAATCGATTCTTGATAAAAACTATGCAAATGGTAGGTGCCAATCGGCATTTCATTTCGCGCCCTTTTGACAAACGCGCTATCATCAACGGACTTATTAGCGGTGCCATTGCGGTGTTAGGCTTGTGGCTTGTTATTCAGTTTGCCGAGGCTCAATTGCCTGAATTAAAGACCTTGCACGATAATGCTTCAATTGCCTTGCTGATGGGTGTTTTGCTCATGCTCGGAGTCCTTATTTCGCTACTCAGCACGCACCGTTCGGTACTCAAGTATTTGAAGATGCGGGTGGATGACCTTTATTGATTCCTGGCCATTTTTTAAGAACTTAATTAATCGTCCCTTCCTCCTTTTTATCTAATATTGCTTACAGTAAAAATTATGGCAAAAGCACACAAACCTCAGGTTCCAAGTTCCAATCTTAAGACTACTCCGGCTCCAGCTTATAGAAGTCCTGTGAAGGCTAAAGCTAGTTATAAAGCCAGCGAACCACGTGGCAATCAAACCTTCCTTTTCGACAAGAAGAATTACATGTGGATGGGCCTTGGCGTGCTGCTGATTCTTATCGGCTTCATGCTCATGTCTGGCGGCAAAAGCCTCGACCCGCACCAATTTAACTACAAAGAAATTTATTCTTTTCGCAGAATAACACTGGCACCAATCGTCATTCTCATTGGCTTTGCTGTAGAAGCCTATGCCATTATGATGAAGCGTAAACCAGAAAGCAATACAACCGCTGTGACACCTTCTGTCTGATACCTTTTCACTTATAGAAGCGGAATCAAAATTGACTTAAAATGAAAATGCCCATCTAGGCTCAGCCGAGACGGGCATGTTCAAAAAGCTATTCTCCGACTTACATCTTCCAGTCGTCAATGTTCATATCGTCATTATCTGATACACTGGAAACAGGCTCGGAATACGCTGGCAGCGTGGCTTCGTAAGGTTCTGACACGACATTAACCTGTGGCTGTGCCTCCTGATATTCTTCATCATTTTCGTGGCTGAAGGAATCAAAATCAAAGTCGGGCATCAACTCCGTTTTTACATAATCTATCGTCTCTGCAAGGCCAGCAAGAAACTTATTAAAATCTTCCTTGTAGATAAACATTTTGTGGCGGTCGTATCCACCATCTTCAAAGCGCCTTTTACTTTCTGTAATGGTGATGAAATAATCATTGCCACGCGTTGCACGCACATCAAAAAAGTAGGTGCGCCGTTTACCCGCTTTTACGCGCTTTGAATAGATGCTGTCATTGTTGCGGTCATTGTTCTGACCATAGCTGTTGTTGTAATTTGGGGAGTTGTCGTACGCCACAGGTGCTATTTTTTTTGGTGAATTAATTCTCTTCAAAAGTAAATAAGAATAGGAGTTTGACAAACGAATTCCTTTGAAATTCGCTGCTAATAAAGATTTGGACTATCTGGCCAATTCGATTTTAAGTTTCTTTCCCTTCAATTTTTCATTTTCAATGGCCTTTAGTGCGCTCGATGCATTGGCTCTTCTTACGGCTACAAAAGAGAAAAAGTCTTTCACTTCTATCAAGCCAATGTCCTCCATTTTAAGGCTACCTTTTTGCGCCAAAAAGCCAAGAATATCCACCTTGTTCACCTTGTTTTTCTTGCCTGCAGAAATGTAAAGTGTCACCCAATCCGGGCGTTCGGGAAGCGTGTTTTTTTCTTGAAGTTTGATAGTGGTAAATAAGCCTTCTAATACATAATCTGGGACTTTTTCATCCGGGCCAATCATCAAAATTGCTGTGCCGCTTTTATCTACTCTCGCTGTGCGCCCATTACGGTGCGTGAAGGCATCTTCGGTGTGGGGCAGGTGATAATGAATGATGTAGCGGAGGTTCGCAATGTCCAATCCACGAGCTGCCAAATCGGTTGTTACCAGGAAATAAGTGCTGCCATTTCGGAATTTCACCAAAGCTGCATCGCGCTCTTGTTGCTCCATTGCGCCATGATAAAATTCATTGAAAATGCCTCGTTCGTAGAGTGCGTTGCTGGTGCGTTCCACCGCTTCACGATGGTTGCAAAAAATGATTGTTGGCCGCGCCCCAAGCTGACAAATCAAACTGAAAAGGTCATCTAGTTTGTCTTTGTCTGAAGTATGCAAAATCTGGATGGCAAGCCCAAAGCCTTCTTCTGTTTCTGCCGCTTCAAAATGCAAAGTTTCAGGATTGCTTAAGCCTACAAAAGCAGGAACTTCTGTTGCTCCGGTAGCGGAAGTAAGGATACGCCTTTCAATGTTAGGAAGGGCAGTGATTATTTCTTCCATTTCGGCAGCAAAACCCAAATCCAAGGCTTTATCAAACTCATCTACTATCAATGTTTTGATGGTGGCCGTAGTGATGTTTCCGCGTCGGATATGGTCGGCCAATCTACCTGCGGTACCAATGATTAAAGCCGGCGCTTCTACCAAGCTATTTTCTTCAGTTTCCCGCTTGTGGCCACCATAGCAGCAGGTTACTTTATAGCCCGTGCGCATTGTTCTCCAAACTGTTTCAATCTGCTGTGCCAGTTCTCTGGAAGGCACTACTATCAAGGCTTGGGTGGTTTTTACTGCTGTATCTAATTCCATTAAAATAGGCAATAAAAAGGCTAGGGTTTTTCCAGATCCCGTGGGTGATTGCAGTAAAATATCAGCATGGGTTTTCACCGCTTTGAGTGTGGCAATTTGCATCTCGTTGAGGGTTTTCAGACTAAGGGTTTCTAATACCTGTTCAACTATTTTTGGGGAAGCTTCCATGTGGCGCAAAAGTAGGCTTTGCGACTGCGCGGCATCCCTAAGATTTACTTTTCCTAAAATGTGCCTCTGGCATTGAGAAAACGCTCCTCTCCGTTGGGCGAACAAGTGATGAGCAGATTTTTGAATTTCTTGTCAAGAACATCCCTTTTTATAACTGTCCACTTTCTTTGCTTTTGCTGCAACTGAACCTTTCCCACTAGTTTCTTTTGAGCATTTGCCTCGATTGAAAATACGTTGAGCTGATAGTTATCGGAAGCACTTGTTATTATAATCTGCCTTTCAATTTTCCTCGCTTCCGGCGCAAAGGGAATTAATGCTTCAGTTTCAACTTTTATTTCTTGGGAAAGTTGAAGTGACGCATCGCTTTTTAGATAAAAGGTAACAATCGCGTTATATACATTTCCGTTCCGGCGGCCAGTAGCCACCACTATTTCGTTTGATTCATTCTTAATTGTAAAAGCCGGAAGCGAATTATTCTGAAATTGGCCGCTATCAAGGGATTCGGAGGAGAAAGTGAATGCTGTGGAACTGATTTTTCCTTCTTTAAAAAGGTACAGCCAATACTGATCACCGAGTGCCATTTCATGAAAATGAAACAGGTAAATGGTTGCGTTTTCAATCGAGCCGATATTCCAAAGAATGAGTTCCTTAGACGAAAAAATATTTTCCAGAATCGTGGCACTGTCGCTTGGATATTCTTTACTAATCTTCTCTTTTAAGTCTTGTTCAATTTTACGGAACACTAGCTCCGGAGTTGCACTTGGCACGTTGCCTTCCGTTTGGAATGTAGAAAGATCGCGAATAGCACCGTAGTTGTCTGTCAGCAGGGAAAATCCAAGATTTTCAATAGTGCTATCTGCGCTTCGTGTATCGGAATTTTGCATTCTGCGCCCCGAACAACTCGTCGCAGCTAAAAGGAAAATTAAAAAAAAGCTACGCATCATTTTCCTTTCTTTTTTACGGAATAGAAAAGCACATAAGTCGCACCACGAGGCACATCGCCACCTCCAATATTGTAAAATGGTCCGTAGGATTTGACCATTTTTATATCCCTGGTATTGTAGTCGATGCCCGTATGTTTTGCGTTTTTGTAGGGTGACAAATAGATGTATTTTACGGAAGCATCGTTTTTGATTTCATTATCTACCGTAGGGAAATTGTCGGTCAGATGGTATGCAGCAAGCATTCGCTCCACTTTGTTTTTGGTATTGGGAAGGTTCTTTTTACACTTTTGCCCACGACTGCCAACAAGCGTAAGCGCAGCGCGGCATTTTAGCAATTCTTCAGTCATGGTTTCATCCCATTTAGCAGGCGAATAGAGATTGGCGTTGACGGCATTTTTTGTTGGATAAAGTCATCCGGTTTCCCCAAATGATACGGCACTGATATGACTGGCAAGACCATCGGAATAAGGGATTATTTTTGACAGCTTCAGTATCGGTGCGCCTACAATTGGCAAATTGCAACGGCATTTCTTATTCTTTTCCTCAGCCTTGACCAGCGGCGTGAAGCGTAAGTCTATCGGGGTATGGGGACAATTTGGGAAGAGAACGGGCTGCATTCCTAAGGTCAATTTTTGTCTGTTAGGACAATCGCACTCTTTGCGATAACAACACATTGATTCGCGATGGGTTTAATCGGTTTATTTTCGGTTAGTCTGGGAGTGAACGAATCTCCAAACAGCGTGTAATTTACCCCGCAACCATTGTTGTATTTTTACTCCCTTCAAAATATCCCTTGCTAATGAGCTTTTCTCCTAAGAATAAAATCAGAATTGTTACCGCTGCTTCGTTATTTGATGGCCACGATGCCAGCATCAATATCATGCGCCGCATTATGCAGCAAGATGGTGCGGAAGTCATTCATTTGGGGCATGATCGCTCTGTGCAGGAAGTGGTAGATACAGCCATTCAGGAAGATGCCAATGCCATTGCTATTACGAGTTATCAAGGCGGGCATCTGGAATATTTCAAGTACATGTATGATTTACTGAAAGCCGCTGGCTGCGGGCATATTAAGCTCTTTGGCGGCGGCGGTGGCGTTATTCTGCCTGAAGAAATTGAAGAACTCCAGAACTATGGAATCGCCAGGATTTACTCGCCAGATGATGGTCGCGCAATGGGTCTTGAAGGCATGATTGTGGACTTGCTCCAGCAAAGTGATTTCCCTACAGGCAATCATTTGAATGGTGAAATAAATCACCTAAAAGAGCATGATGCAAAAAGCGTAGCCAGACTTATTTCAGCAGCCGAAAATTTCCCAGACTCTGCCGAAACGCAAGCGATGATGAAGAGCGTTAGGGAGAAAATTGCTACTGATAAAGCAACACCTCCAGTGCTTGGGATTACTGGTACTGGTGGCTCGGGAAAATCTTCCCTAGTAGATGAAATCGTACGCCGCTTTCTTATTGATTTTCCTGAAAAGACGTTGGGTATTATTTCCGTTGACCCTTCCAAACGCAAGACTGGCGGGGCTTTGCTGGGGGATAGAATTCGGATGAATGCCATCAGAAATCCTCGAGTGTATATGCGCTCTATGGCAACACGCCAAAGTAATCTTGCGGTGAGTAAGCATATCAAAGACGCAGTGGATATACTTAAAGCTGCGGACTACGATTTAATTATTCTTGAAACTTCCGGCATTGGCCAAAGCGACACCCAAATTACGGATTATTGCGACGCAAGTCTTTATGTGATGACACCAGAATACGGTGCTGCCACGCAATTGGAGAAGATAGACATGCTCGATTTTGCCGACCTCGTCTGCATCAACAAGTTTGATAAACGAGGAGCTTTGGATGCACTCCGCGATGTAAAAAAGCAGTTCCAGCGCAACCATAAGCGTTTCTCGGAAGACCCCGCAAACATGCCTGTCTTTGGCACCATCGCCAGCCAGTTTAACGACCCAGGAACGAACAAGATGTACCATGCTTTGATGGACATGCTCGATGCAAAATTGGGTACTACCTTCAACAGCCATTTTGTGCCGAGCGAAGAAGTGAGTGAGAAAATATTTATCATCCCTCCTTCCAGAACCCGCTACCTGAGCGAGATTGCGGAGAATAATCGCGGCTACGATAAGTGGGCACGCAATCAGGCGAATGTTGCACAAAAGCTTTTTGGTATCCGCAAAACAATAGAGACTTTGGCTGAAATGCGTAGCCCTTCGGAGACGAATGATACCGACCGAATGATTAAAGAATTGGAAGAAGCCTACCAACGCGTTACTCGGGAATTAGACCCTAAAAATCTACACTTACTTCAAAACTGGGAATCGCGGAAACGCCATTTTCAAGATGAATACTACGTCTATAAAGTGCGCGGTAAGGAAATCAAAATCAAGACGCATACTGAAAGCCTTTCGCATACACAAATCCCCAAGGTTGCCGTGCCTCGTTTCGAGGCTTGGGGCGAGATATTGATGTGGGCATTGTGTGAAAATTTTCCGGGAGAATTTCCTTACGCAGCAGGCATTTATCCTTTCAAAAGAGAAGGAGAAGATCCTGCACGGATGTTTGCCGGAGAAGGTGGCCCAGAGCGGACAAACAAGCGCTTTCACTATGTCTCCAAAGGCTTGCCGGCAAAGCGTTTGAGTACTGCTTTTGACTCTGTTACGCTCTACGGGCAAGACCCTGCACATCGCCCAGATATCTATGGAAAAATCGGGAATAGCGGCGTAAGTGTACCCACTTTGGATGATGCCAAAAAGCTTTATTCTGGCTTCAATCTTGCCGACCCAAAGACGTCGGTGAGTATGACCATTAACGGCCCGGCACCAACAATTGCTGCGTTTTTTATGAACGCCGCCGTGGATCAACAATGCGAACTATACATCAAGGCGCATGGTTTGGAAGATGAAGTAAGCAAGAAGATTGACGCGATTTATAAAGACAAAGGACTGAAACGGCCGAGCTACGGTGTAAAAGGAGAAAGCATGACTTTGCCCGAAGGAAATGATGGCTTAGGCTTGATGTTACTTGGTGTTACCGGCGATGAAGTATTGCCCGCAGATGTCTATGAAACGATAAAGACTGAAACCCTGAAACATGTGAGGGGAACGGTTCAGGCGGATATTTTAAAGGAAGATCAGGCGCAGAATACCTGCATTTTCTCTACCGAATTTTCGCTGCGCGTAATGGGTGATGTGCAGCAGTATTTCATAGATAAAGCCGTTCGGAATTTTTACTCTGTTTCCATCTCGGGCTACCACATTGCGGAAGCAGGTGCTAATCCAATTTCGCAGCTTGCGTTCACGCTTTCCAATGGTTTTACGTTTGTAGAATATTACCTCAGTCGAGGAATGCACATTGACGAATTCGCACCAAATCTTAGCTTCTTTTTTTCGAACGGCGTGGATCCGGAATACAGTGTGATTGGCCGGGTCGCGCGGCGTATTTGGGCAAAAGCAATGAAGCTGAAATATGGGGGTAATGAGCGCAGCCAAATGCTTAAGTATCACATCCAGACCAGTGGTCGAAGCCTTCACGCGCAGGAGATTGATTTCAATGATATCCGCACGACGTTGCAGGCGCTTTACGCCATTTACGACAACTGCAATTCGCTGCACACAAATGCATACGACGAAGCCATAACTACACCTACAGAAGAAAGTGTGCGCCGCGCCATGGCCATCCAGCTAATTATCAACAAGGAATTAGGGCTGGCGAAAAATGAAAATCCGCTGCAAGGTTCTTTTATCATTGAGGAATTGACAGAACTCGTGGAAGCCGCTGTGCTGGCGGAGTTTGACAGGATTACGGAGCGCGGTGGCGTGCTTGGTGCCATGGAAACGATGTATCAGCGTGGCAAGATTCAGGAAGAAAGCCTTTATTATGAAACCTTGAAACACACTGGTGAGTTTCCCATTATAGGCGTGAATACTTTTTTGTCTTCTACCGGTTCGCCAACTGTTCGTCCGGGCGAGGTGATTCGTTCTACAACTGCTGAAAAGGAAGCACAGATTACGAATGTAGCTTTGGTGCAAAAGCGGGGCGCGGAGCGAGGTGTAGCGGCCTTAAAGCAACTTCAATTAGTAGCGGTTCATGGTGGAAATGTGTTTGAAGAATTGATGCATACCGTGAAATATTGCAGTCTTGGTCAGATTACCGATGCTCTTTTTGAGGTTGGCGGACAATATCGCAGAAACATGTAGAAGCGCGAAAGAAACAAGTCTGTTTCCAATAGCATCAAGAGTGGCTGCTATTTTATCTAGGATTGATTTTTAATGAATTTATTATGAAGAGAACTAAATATATTTTGGCTTTTAGCCTTTGCCTGTTGGGGCTTTCAGTGAATGCACAATATCAGCGAGCAGGTTTTTGGGGAGGTAAAGTCTTTGGCTTTTATGAAAGTGCAGGACAAGTTTATGCAGCCTCGAATGCCGGTGTATTCGTATCTAGCAACAACGGAAAAACTTGGGCGAATACGTCCAACCCCGAGAATGTTTTTGGCTGTGATGATGTTCTTTGTGTAGCCGCTAGCATGAATGATATGTATGCTGCTACGGCCAATCTTGGTGTCTTCCGTTCCACAGATGCTGGAGCAACTTGGAGCTCAGTGAATACCAATTTGAAGAAAGCTGGAGCGAACTACAATGACGTAGAAGTGGTGGGTCCAAACGCCCTGTTGATTCGTCCGGATTCTGGCCTTCTCTATCTTACTACAGACCAAGGCATGTTATGGCAGCGGGTGACGATTGCTATCAATAATTCAAAAGCGTATTCCCTTTCCAAAAGGAATGGAATTCTGTATTTGGTCACAAATACTGGACTTTACACCAGCGGAAATAATGGCTTAAATTTCATGAATATCAATTCAAGTATTACCGACGGCAAGCTTTACTGGGCCAACGATACAGCCTATCTCGCCACCAACAATGGGGTACTGCAATCACAGGATTTTGGCATGACTTTCAGCTCAATTGGACTGACAGGAAGAAAGGTAACGAACGTAGCGGCACTTGGACAAAATATTTTTGCATCAATCACTTCTGCGACTGGCGTGGATACTATCAAATATTCCAATGATGGTGGCTTATCTTATTCCAATGCCCCTGCAAACTTGGGTGGCGGTTTTGCATTCCGCAAGGTCAATGATTTTTTCATTGCCGATACGAGCGTATTTGTGGGAACTAACTACGATTTATTTGCATCGAAGGATGGTGGTCATTCATGGCAGGGCAGTAATAGTGGATTTTATTCTACTGCTGTTGTCGGTATTGCAGCGAGCAATAAAAACTTATTTGCGGCTACTCCTCCACGAGGCATATATAGAACTTCGGATAGTGCGAAAACCTGGCAGCATGTAGGTAGTTATGCCAACGGTTTGGAAGGCGAAATTCGCTGCATAGATGCGAAGCCTGGTTTTGTTTTTGCGGGCGATACTGGTAGCTTTTATCGCTCTTTGGATAGTGGTGCAAGTTGGGTAAAAATTAGCTCTGGCCTTGCTGGCGGCTTGGTTAGCTCCATTTATGCTGTCCCAAATAGTGGAGATGTTTGGGTGATTCAGGGCGGCAATCTTTTCTTGTCTGTGAATAATGGAAGCAGTTTTATCGCTGTGCCTAGCACAGGTATCAAACCAAATCTCGCTGATCTTATTATCGGGATTGATACCAATATTTTTGTGAACGCTGGCATTGGTTTTTATCATGCAGGCAAGAGCAATGTATTCAATGTAACAAGTATTATCCCTGCCGCAGTGACCAGTGTAGTGAGCAACGGTGGAGTTTTTTTTGCGGGTACTAAAGGAGCAGGATTATATAGCTCTAATGATGGAAATACTTGGACAGCAATGTCTGCGGCGGTATTACCAGATACTATCTTTTCGCTTGCAGTGGATAGCGGTAAATTGGTTGCAGGAACGCCGAGCGGTTTATTCCGGGAAAATTCCGGTAACTGGGAATTAGACACATTTCAAGATCAAATCGTACTATCTCTTTTTGAAGATAATGGCCATTTACTCGTTGGCACTTGCGGGGATTTATTCACCAAGCCTTACCCGCCACAGAAATCGGATGTAAATGTTCCTATTTGCCTCGCAGGATCTGGGCCAATAATGGTCTATCCCAACCCAGTGGAAAGAAGTGCCAAATGCTCGATCATCGCTCAAGAAGCAGGCCCGGCGCAGCTTACAGTACGTGAAATGACAGGGAAGCTAGTTGATGCCAAGGCTATACGACTTGTTAAAGGCGATAATGTTTTTCAATTTCCTTTGACGCTTCCAACTGGCATTTATCTATTGCAGGTAAGTACAAAATCGGAGCATTTTTCTGAACAGATTGTTGTGAAATAGCAAGCTTTTGTAGTTTTTCTCTTGAAAGAATTAAAGCCAGAAGGACCTGCGTTTTTCTGGCCTTTTCACTCTTGAAATCCAACTTTTCAGACTGGTAAATATATTAGCCTGCTGTTTTCAATGGTATTGCTACAGCATTTCCACAGATTGACCTTTCATCTTTGGTGCTCAAACAACAATCAATCATGAAAAAGACAATCGTAGCCTTGGTACTTCTAGGAAGCATACCAGCAATGGCTCAAAAAGTACCAAGCTCTAAAGTGCCGGAAGCAGCAAGGGTTAGTTTTACAAAGAACTTTCCAAAAGCAGAAAATGCAAAATGGGAAAAAGAAAAGGCAGGTTATGAGGTCAACTTTAGGGAAGGAAAGCAAGTGATGTCAGCGGTTATTATGGTCGACGGAACTTTAAAGGAAACGGAGAAAAGTATTCCAATTTCCAGCTTGCCTGCTAAGGTGAAAGTGTATCTAGCAGCCCATTTCAAAGCTGAAAAAATAAAGGAAGCTGCGGAACTGAAAATGGCAGACGGCAGTATAAATTATGAAGCTGAAGTAAAAGGCATCGACCAAATATTTGACCATGAAGGAAACTATTTGCGCAGCCAAAAAGACTAAAAACTCCTGCTTTTGAAACTACTCCTAATAGAAGATGATGCCGAGCTCCGGGAGCGAATTGAAGCCTTCCTTTTGGCACAAAATTATCTCTGCGAAACGGCATCTGATTTTCAGTCTGCAAGGTTGAAAATTGAGGACTATGATTACGACTGTATCATTTTGGACCTTACACTTCCCGGGGGAGATGGCCTTCAACTTTTGCGTCTTCTAAAAGAGGACGCAAAAGAGGATGGTGTGATTATTATTTCTGCGAGGGCGGACTTAGACGATAGAATAGCAGGTATAAGTTTGGGCGCAGATGATTATCTGACCAAGCCATTTCATCTTTCTGAATTAGCAGTTCGAATAGCTGCTATTATTCGGAGAAAAAAGCTACATGGTAGCGAGAAAGTTTGTTTTGAAGAGATAGAAATTGATATTTCGGCTCAAAGGGTTTTGGTCGGTGAAACGGAGCTGGTGCTTACCCGAAAAGAGTATGAATTGCTGCTGTATTTCCTCATCAATAAAAACCGCGTCATTTCTAAGAATGCAATAGCGGCGCATCTTTGGGGCGATGAAATGGATATTGCGGAGAACTACGACTTTATCTACACTCACGTAAAAAATCTCCGTAAAAAGCTGGAGGCAATCGGCACTCCCAACTATCTCCAAAGTGTTTATGGTATGGGCTATAAATTCTCCTTGAAATGAAACTCTTTGCGCGATATACAAGGCTGAACTTATCTGCCATGTTGGTAGCATTTCTGTTGGGAATGATCGCCTTGTTTTTCAGTTTCCGGTACATCCTCATCCATCAAGTAGATGAAGGCTTAGAAACAGAGCGTGATGAAATAGTGGCCTACATCCAGCAGCATCAAAAGCTGCCGCCTCCATCATCCTTCAGCGACCTTCAAATTGTTTATCAAGAAGTAAACTCAACATTTGCAGCTTCTTTTCGAACTGTGCAAATGGTCGATTCAGATGGTATTGAACCAGCTCGGCAATTCGAATTCCCAATAACTTTTTTAGGCAAAATTTTCCAATTCAGGATAAACACTCCTTTAGAGGGAACAGATACTTTACTTCGCATTATCGCGCTCGTTACTTTGGGAATGCTGTTGCTCGTTTTGCTCAGTATTTATTGGGTAAACCATAGGATTGTTCGGAGCTTATTAAAGCCATTTTATCAAACAACAAAGGCCCTTAGCCAGTATTCGCTGGCTCAAGCGACTCCACTCCTTTTGCCTGAAACAAGCGTTCAGGAGTTCAGTATGCTCAATGAAACGTTGAACGCCATGGCAGCACGAAGTGCCAAAGACTTTGAAGCTATTCGGAGCTTTACTGCACAGGCGGCACATGAAATGCAAACTCCCTTGGCAGTGCTCAGTGCGCGGCTCGAAGCGCTAATGCAAATGCCCGAATTGAATGAAGCCACCGCAAAGCAAATTGGAGGGATTGATCAATCGGTAGCAAAGTTGACAAGACTTTTCAGCGCGTTGTTGCTGCTCACCAAAATAGAAAACCAACAGTTTCTGCTCAGCGATGAGCTTTCTGTGGCGGAACTTCTAGAAAACAAAACTTCAGAACTACAAGACTTGATCGATGGAGGAAACATCTCCCTCGAAAGTGTTTTAGAAAGGATTGCTCTTCAAACAAACAAGCATCTTTTCGAAATCCTTATTGGCAATTTGCTGAGCAACGCCATTAGATACAACTACTCCGGAGGCACAATTTCAATTTCGCTTTCTGCGAGAAATTTGAGTATTGCCAATACCTCGAACTTACCTGAAATACCCAAGGAGTCGCTATTTCAGCAGTTTTTTCGCAATCCCGATAGCGGAAAGGAAGGCAACGGATTGGGACTTTCCATTGTAGCACAGATTTGCAAAGCACTGGGCTTTCGAATCGTTTACCATTTCAAAAACGGCGTGCAAATCTTTGAGGTCTGGTTTTAAGAGAATAGATGAACCCTAACCAAGCCTTGGTTTCAACATTTATCCGTTGGCTAACCCGGACTTAATTGCTAGGAAGCGCTTCTGCATTTTTCCTAAAAATCAATCTCAACATTGTTGGCAACACGACAAGCAATAGAGGCAACGCAATGATAAATCCGCCAATGACGGCTATGGCAAGAGGTTGGTGCAATTGAGCCCCCAGTGCCAATTCCCAACGCCAAAGGCATCAATGCAATAATTGCTCCCAAAGCGGTCATCAACTTTGGTCTCAATCTGGTGGAAATGGAATAGACCAATGCTTCGTCAACGCTCTGTTGGCGCAGTTCTTCACGGAATTGAAGAAAGGTGAAAATGGCATTCTCCGCAATAATCCCCACTATCATAATCAAGCCTGTGTAGGAGCCAACATTGAGCAGCGTATGGGTGAGGAAAAGCGCCAAATAACTTCCTGAAATTCCTAAAACAGAGAGAAGTATAATCACCAGTGCTACACGCAAATCGCGGAACAGAAATAAGACGACACAAAACACCAAAAGTGAAGAACTAAACAAAATCATCAGCAGCTCACTAAAGGATTTTTGCTGCTCAGCACAGGAGCCTCCGTATTCGATGTGATAGCCGGGCGGCATGGAAATTTTTCTAGCAATTGCAGTCTTTATTTCTGCCATCACCGAGACCTTCATTTTTTATCAATTTTCATAGAGCTTCTACTTCGTGGTCTTTATTTTTATTATTTTTATAAAACAGTCTCAACATTGAGGGAAGCACAATCAATATCAGAGGAAGCGCTATGACAAAACCCCCAATAACAGCTATGGCCAAAGGTTGATGAAGCTGGGCACCGGCACCGATGCCCAACGCTAAAGGCATTAAGGCTGTAATTGCCCCTAACGCAGTCATAAGATTCGGACGGATTCTTGTGGAAATAGCGTAAACAGCAGATTCATCCACACTTTTATCCTTCAATGTTGTTTTGAATTGTAAAAAAGTGAAAATTGAATTTTCCCCGATAATTCCAACTATCATAATAAGGCCGGTATAGCTGCCAACATTTAATGGCGTACTGGTAATAAACAGGGCAAGGTAGCTTCCTGCAATGCCCAGTACGGCGAGTATTAAAATAATAATAGCGGCCTTTATATCTTGAAATAAAAAAAGGATAACGCCGAATACTAAAATACTTGAAGCGATAAGAATCATTAAAAGTTCGGAAAATGATTTTTGCTGTTGCGCATAGTCGCCGCCATATTCAATTGTATAACCCTTAGGCAAAGTAACTTTAGCATTTATCTGGCTTTTGATATCTGATACAGTGCTTCCTAAATCGCGGTTGTTGAGACGCGCAGAAACTACACCCATTGATTGTAAATTCTCTCTGTCAATTTCTGCGGCGCCGGGATTAATGCTTAACGTTGCCAACTCGTTTATAGGCTTTAGGCTTCCATCAGGCAAAAATATTTTTAATTTTTTTAAATCCTCCACAGTTCTTTGCCTGCTTCCCGGATAAACTAACCTTACAGGGAAAAGCCGGTTATTTTCAAAAATATTTCCCGCCACGTTACCTTCTAAATCTGTCTGCACCTGGTATTGAAAGTTGGCCGGAGAGATGCCATATTGCGCAATTTTTGTATAATCAGGGTGAACGCTTAAAGAAGGACCGGCAATAATTATACCGTCAAATACATCTGCAGTGCCCTTTGTATTTTCAGCAATGGCGCTTACCTGCTTGGCAAGTTTATTGAGTTTTTGTATATCGTCTCCAAAAATCTTAATTTCAATGGGTTGTACCGAAGTCATCAGGTCGCCAAGCATATCGCTAATCACCTGACCGAAGTCAACCCTAAGTGCAGGCTGCGATGCTTCGATTCGCTTTCGGATTTCTTCAATTACCTGGTCGGTGGTTTTTTTTCGATTTTTTTTAAGTTCAATGAGAAAATCGCCTCTGTTAGGTTCGGTTATAAAGAAACCCATTTGCGTTCCTGTTCGGCGCGAATAAGCGCTTACCTCCGGCGTGGAAGTTATTATTTTTCCAACCTGCTGTAGCTCGCTGTTTGTTTCAGCTAATGAAGTTCCGGGTATAGAGGAGTAATCAAGCACAATGCTTCCTTCGTCCATGTGAGGTAGAAAACCTGTTTTGAGCTTTGGTAAAATAAGATAAATACACAACATTAATATCCCAATGAAAATAAAGCTAATCCACGGTTTTAGTATAAACCATTGTACCCATCCCTGTCTTTTTACATCTTCCTTTTTTTCTTTTTTTGCAGTCTTTTTCTTTTTTCGGGAAAATAAAAGATAAACAACCGGCAACCCAATCCAGGTTACAAAGAAAGAACATACTAATGTTATGATCATCGTGTTGGTAAGCACGTTAAAATAAGCTCCGGCAACGCCGCTCATTAAAATAAAAGGAAGAAAAATAACAATAGTGCTGATGGAAGAGCCAACCATTGCAGGAAACAAAAAATGAATTGCCTTTTGCACAATGTTTTTATATTCATCATCTGGATTCTCTTCATGCGTTCGGTGAATTTGTTCTACCACTACAATGGCATCATCTATAATTAATCCTAAAGAAGCCGCTATTGCGCCGAGCGTCATGATATTTAATGTATAGCCACTAGCGTATAATCCGATTAATGTAGCGCCTAGCGTTACGGGTATGATTATTAAAATAGTCACACTTGCCTTAAAAGAACGTAGGAAAATTATGGCTACAATTATGGCGAGTACAAGCCCAATCCATAAGCTATCGGTTACACTTTTTGCAA
This sequence comes from Chitinophagaceae bacterium, assembly GCA_039935335.1. Taxonomy (GTDB): domain Bacteria; phylum Bacteroidota; class Bacteroidia; order Chitinophagales; family Chitinophagaceae; genus UBA1952. Next base: position 33,813 of record JBDTKK010000099.1, on the reverse strand, counting down.
CCGTTTTTACAAAATCTGCTTGTACATAATATGGTTTCAAGGTAACTCCCTTAGGTAAAATATCTTTAAGCTGAGCTATTTTAGCTTTCATGTTTGTAGATACATCTACCAAATTGCTATTGGGCTGCTTTATCACACCAATTAATACTCCTTCTCTGCCATTTGCAAATACCTTGATATACTCAATTGATTCCTGTACTTCAATATCGGCAATATCATTTAACTTAATAATGCGCCTACCATTATTACTTACCACTACATTTTGTAATTCATTTAGTGATTGCAATGCAGCATCCGTAACGGTAAGATATAGAAAACGGTAATCAGAAAGATACCCATTTGATTTGATGAAATTTGTCTGGTTGAGCGCAGTAGAAACGGCGTCTGGCGTTACAGAAAGCGTGCTCATTTTTTGTAGATTCAGCTTTACCCAATATTCTTTAGATTTTCCTCCAACAATTTGTACTTGCGAAACACCGGCAACCTGGCTCAGGTAAGGCTTTATAGTGTAAACGGCTAATTGCTTTAAAGCTATCGGCGAGAGATCGTGGCTTTCTAAAGAATAACCCATTACCGGTAGAATGGAAGGGTTCATTTTTTCAACGGTAATATTTACATTGGGAGGTAATGTATTTCTTATTTGATTTATTCTTGCTTCTATTTTTTGCTCACTAATGTCCACATTAGCATTCCAACTTATATAAGCGGATATTTCACAACTTCCTCTGCTGGTTATGCTCCTTATACTTGTAAGACTGGGTATTTGTTTGATGGCAAGTTCCAAGGGGCGAGTTACGGTTACCATCATCCTGTCAACAGGTTGTAGGCCGGCATCTGCAATGATTTTTATTTTTGGAAATGTTATTTCTGGAAATAGTGAAGTCTTTAAACTTCTATACGCAAATAATCCGCCCCCAATTAAAATGAATAGGATAACCGTGAGCGGGCTTTTATAAGTAGTAAAAAAGCCTCCACCGCCTGAGGAATTTTTTACTTGTCCATTTTCATTATTCATTTAATTCATTCGTTTTTTAGAACTTCTTAAATTTGCCAGTCTTCTTAATTTCCTCCCGTGGAAGAGTCTGCAGAAGTCGTCACCAAAGCGGTATCCGATAAACCATAATTTCCTCCTGATAGAATTTTAGCGTCAGGCGAAAAATGGGGTGAAACAATTTGTACCGTATCGCCTTTTTCAATACCAGTTTTTACAAGCACCTTTACAGCCATACTGTCATTTATCATTTTCATTACCCAATATTTCGTTTGTGTTACATCAGATAAAATGGAACTCTTTGGCAAAGTTTCTGCTTCATTCGCTGATCTTTTCAGGATTTTTACTTTAGCAATTAAATCCTTTGGAATAGTATAGCCGGCACTCACTTTTATGGAATAAGATTGTGTTTGGGTTACAGAATCAACTAAGGGCAAAGATGAAGAAATCGTCCCATCCATCACTACCGAATCCGGCAATATCACTTGCACATGCTTTCCAATGGAAACAAAAGGTTTGTCTTCGTAAGGTACATTCATTACAAACGCAAAACTCTTTGAATCGCTTATCACGGCCAATTGCTCGCCGTCCTGAACGTAGTCGCTCTTCAGATGGTTCAACTGCATTACGTATCCAGTAGCGCCGGCGCGAATTATATTTGCGCCTGAAAAGTTAAAACTGGGATCCAGTTGATTCACCGCATTTCCTATGGCGCTGGCTTCCTTGGTTTTTAAAACAAATAGAACTTCTCCTTGATGTACATGATCGCCAAATTTGATATTTGATTTTTGAATGTATCCGTTCAGGTTTGATTTTACAAAATTCTGTTGTATATAAGTGGAAATTGCGTTCAATTCGATATATTCGTTTAAGGGAAAATGAGAAACCGATGTAACGGTAACAGGTGTACGCACCGACGCAGGAGTATTCGTTCCGCTCGGTGCGTCATGGCATGAGGTGATTAATAGAGATAGAGTAGTTGAGAAAATACAGAGTAAGACCGCCTCGAAACGGGCAGTAAAGAGCCTTGTTGTGGCAGGTTTGGTAGACAGGCGTTTTGCTTGCTTCATAGTTGTTTCCTACCGATTCCAGTAGTTGATTTGGTTGATAATTTGAAGCCTTGAAACTTGGTTTTGGGTTCTCAAAGTTTTCGCCATAAGGTAGTTGTTGATGGCGAGTACAAAGTCTGGAATTCTGACATCGCCAGTCTTCAATAATTCAGCGTTCACGTCGATTAGCCCTTTGGAATATTTTATTTGGTCGTCAATATCGCCAGCTAGATTTTCGGTAGCATTGAGCTGTTGATGAAGGGCGGCAATCTGCTGTGCAAACTGGTCTTGGAAAAATTGATGATAGCCACTTCGTGTATCTTCAGAAAGCTGCATTTGGGTAATGGAAAGCTTGCGCCGGCCGCCATCATAAATGGGGAGATTAACGCTGAAACCCGCGCTAACGCCGAAGTTTTGGTAGAAAGTATGAAGTTGAGTAGCGTTGTATCCGGCATCAGCAAACACAGAAACCTTTGGTCGGTAACTAAAGTTTATAAGTCGAATTGTGTTGTCGAGTTGAAGGCTGTCAATTTTGTATCTCGCAAAAAATGCAGAGTTCATTTCCGCAGGAAATTCAGCAATACGCAATTCTGGAAGGAGCAATTTTTTGTTCATCGCGGTGGTATCCACAATACCGCAGAGATTCGCCAGATTCGCATAGTCATTGAGGTATTGAATGCGCATTTGACGAAGCTGTAAAGCTTGCTGCCGCTGTGTTACAAGAAAAGTGAGGTAGTCAGTCTGCCGGTAGATATTATTCTGTGTAAGGCTCTTGAGTAATCCCTCTTCATCCTGTAGCGTGCTGTTGATTTCGGCGAGGGCAAGGAGCTGTTGTTGGTCGCCGTAGGCAGTCAAGTATTGCGCGGTTATGCTGCGCTTCAGTTCTTGCTCTGCAATGGCGGAAAGTGTTCTGATTGAATCGGTAGAGAGCCGTTGTCCCTGAAACTGTGTTTGAAGATTCTTTTGGCTGACGAATGTTTTGCTCGCGGCCACCACTGTACTGAATTGTCCACCGTTTGTTACCGTTTGGTCATAGCCAAAATTCTTGCCCGAAGGCGCATACATATTTGTTGAAACCAGCGCTACTTGCGGCTTGTAGCCAGCCCGCGTCTTTTCACTATCAATGCTCAATGAAGCAATTGCATTGCGGTATTCGCGCAAAAGTGGGCTGCGTGCTTTGGCGATTTGCAAGTAAGAATCCAGATGAATATTTTCTTGCGCTAGGCATGAAAGATTATTTCCCAAACTCACTAGGACAGCGAATATCAGGCAACAGAGATAGAGGTATCCTTTGCTATTTTGCACCAAAAACTAAAATTTGAAAACTTCCCGGAATCATTTTTGCCCTTCCCTTTTCACCGTCTTTTAGAGGTATAAATTCGGCAGTTGGGACGTAAATATTGTGTGTTTCAGGATCAATGGTAATTGTTCGAGCTCCCGCTTTCGTCCTGTAGTTCTTTACGGAATACAGACCCGTTTTCGGGGAAAGTAAGATTTGAGCAAGTGTGCCATCACCGCAGGAAGCGTAAGCAACTCGATTATCAAAAGCGGTACCATCGCAGTGGTCCCCAATGGGCAAAGTCTGGATAATTTCCCCTGAAGTGCGCATCACAACTAGCTTTTTATTGCCACAGCCAACAAAGAGGGTTTCTGCTTTCGGATTGATAGCAAGTCCAGTAGGTTCTTCTGCTCCATTCAAAGGGTAGTGCTTTTCCAGCTTCATAGTTTTCATGTTCACAACAACTACTTCGTTTTTGTCTTCAATGTTGACGAACATTAAGCCTTTACCATCGGAAACTGCTGTTTCCGGCTTGCCACATAGCGGGATGGTTGCTACTACCTTTTCGGTCTTTGGGTCTATTACAGACGCATCTTTACTACGGCCATTGCAGGTGATTATTTTTTCAGAAAAAGGTTCATAAAAAATAGCATCAGGATTCTCACCCGTTTTGATACTGTCTAGAATTTTGTGCGTTTTAAGGTTAAACACAAAGACATTATTCAGCTTACCGTTAGAGATGAAACCCTTGCCCAGCGCAGGTACGAAAGCAATACCATGTACACCGATGGTACCAGGAATAACGCCAATTGAATCGCCAGTTATTTTGTTGAGAATATTCACTTGCGTGCCATGAGAGACGTAAAGCTCCTTGCTTTGTGGTGCTACTGCGAGATAATCCCAATGCCCTTCGCTATGAATGTAAAAGCTGGATTTTAAGGGCAATTTGTCGTGAGTTTTTGCCTTTAAATTGCTTGAGAAGGAAAGGCAAAACAGGAGGCAAAATGCAAGGTTCTTTTTCATAAAAATCATTCTGTGCCGTGGCAAGTACTTAATAATTCTAAGCACCACAAACCTACCAGTCAATTATGAAGGAATTCTGAACCTGCATGAATTTTATTCTGGAGAACGATACTTCAAAGTCTGATAAAAAGGATTACTAATTCCACGAATGATGCGCACCGCAGCTTTCTATTTTTGAAATAGCACGTTTAATACAGAGTACCTATCGAAAAACAAAGCCGGAAAAACAATGTGTTCTTCCGGCTTTTCTATTGGGTAGTAGTTTTATTTTTTGCTTCCATTACCGTCATTGGGTGGTAAGGGTGCACTTGTGTTATTTGCACGTCTGTTGCGATATTCATTCTTTACTGGCCCTTCCCAAGAGGGAGCATTTTTCCCTTGGTATGCAGCGTTCATGCTGGCATGGTGGGAACCATAGCGGGTGAAGTTGGCGAGCGGATGTTTATAATTAATTGTCCGTCCAGTAGTGGCAGTTGTATTTACGGGCTGCACCGCATCGAAATCCGCATTAGGGGAAGGACTCACAGCTTCGCTGGCCCATTGCGCACTGTAGGCGACATCCTTACTGTGGTCAATATTCGGATTTTGAGCATAAGGAATATGCCGTTTCACGGCTTTTACTTTGCTCCTGACTTTTGCGTTCACAGTTCCGGCAAAGCCAGCCACCATCATTACGGCTACGATTATCTTTTTCATGGTTGTTCTGTTTTTGTGGTAAAAAATCATTTGAACAACTAGACTAATGATAAGACCGTTCCACGGCGTGTTAATTAATTCAAAATTGAAAATTCAAAATGAAAAAGGTGTTGGGAAATAGTAGGTAGCAATTAGTAGAGAGTATACAGACTTTGGGGAGCAAGTATCAGGTAGTTCGTATCAAGTATCAGGCTTCTGGGAAAGGAAACCTTGACAAAAGACAATAGTATAAAGTAGAAAGCTTTTGGGACGGTAAACTATCTTCAAATTGTTCCACCATCTTCTAATTTTCAAATCGAATCCATAATGAGCCTTAGTGCCTATGTAGTTAATCGTCAAATCGACAAAAGCTTTGGCAATTCTTCTCCTTCCGGAATGAACTTCATCGAAATGGAATTGACGCAATGCCGTGTGTTTTTTGCCGTGAGACGCTCGCCAATAAAGACATGCCCCAAATGCCCATTGCAGTTTGCACAAAGGATTTCTATCCGATGCCCATCCTTATCTGTATGTTGTTTTACAGCCCCGGCAATTTCATCGTCAAAGCTGGGCCAACCGCATTCTGAACTGAACTTATCCGCAGAGTGATACAAAGGATTGTTGCATCGCCGACAGGTATACGTGCCGGCCATTTTACTGTTGTAATACTCACCTGTGAAGGGCATTTCCGTTCCCTTATTTTCTATTATTCTTTCTTCCTCTTTTGAAAGTATGTTGTAAGCCATAATTGTATTTTTTGTTGTTGCTGATTGGACAAAAAAAGCAATGCCTTTTTGTCTATCCTTTTTACGAAAGAAACCATCGGGATGGATTCCGGAAGCATGTTATTTCCCGCGAGGTCAAAATAGGTACAGGTCATCTTCTCCATGTCGACTGTCCATTTCTCAACACCATTTTTTGCTGCATCAGCGAAGAAAGTAGGGTAGTCTGTATGGCCGTGTTGGTGCGCCTGTAGCCTTTCTTGAAAAGCTTGCTGGTGGCTACTTTAGGCAATTTCAAGTGGAGCATATTTAGCAACGGTAGAAGCAGATGTGTTGTCTTGGTGGAAATAAATAGAATGTCCGTGGCCACAAAAGTGGTATAGCCTGAAACGCCCAATTTCTTCAGTTCTTGTATAAAAGCAGGAAAATCTGCGCCACTTTTTACTTGCTTATGAGTAGCGGCAATCTGTTCTAGAAGATTCATTCTTTGAAGGTAAAACTAACAGTCTGAAAATTGAAAGCAGAAGTTTAAACTCCTGTGTCATTTGGGGAATTATTGTAGGTTTCTGCTTGAAACCAGCATCCTTTTTAGAAGAATAGAAGGACTTCTTCACACCAGCTAAATTTTGACTTGAGCATAGCGCAGAATGTACTTCTCTATCGCTGAATTATTAAGAATCCTAGAGCCTCATTCCCTAAATCTACTCAACTCACCCACATTCCACGAGCTTTTTAATTTTGCATTTTTAATTTTGCATTCTTACAGTTCCTTCTCCGTCCAAACCGCATTGAAATTATCTCCTTTGCCCATGCCCAATTTATTTAGGTTCATCGCGAGGCCAAATTCGTTGTACGCCCCAACAATTGAATAATAACTCCGCGCATAATGCACCTGAAATTTGTTCAGATTAAGCGAAGCGCCAAAAGAGAATCCTGCAAGACCTTTCTTGTCGGGCAAGGCCAACTCCGCACGATGAAGGTGATTGTAAGACAAACCGAAGGTCAATCTTTTACCCAAAGAAAGCTCCGCGCCCAAAATGAAATGTCGAAATAGTTTATCAGCAAAATATTTTTTGGTAAGGCTGGAAGAATCAGAGCCGCCCGTCAGGGAATTGCTCACAAAATCTGCCGGATTATTATAGCGGATATCCCATTCGTAGAGATGATGCACGGTGGCCATTAAGCGAAGCGGCAAATGCGCAAAACGCTTGGAAATACCCAACTGCAAATCGAAGGGAAGCGGCTCGCTGCCTGAACCTTCAAATTGCTGCGTCATGAAGCCGATGTTCTTGGCCGTTGCGCCAAAGGTGATGAGGTTTGCCGTGTCCGTGTAAAGAATGCCCACATCCGCCAGCAAAGCGGTGGCAGTGGCGGTTGCATAGTTTGAATACGCCAATTTTAAAGCCGCGCCATAACGCCAGCGTTCACCATATTTTTTGCTCGCACCAAGCGAAACAAAGTAGTCGCTGGCCTTGAAATCTACAGTCGGATTTCCGATATCATCCATGCCGTGAAAACTGCCATAATTCAAGTATTGAATGCCCAAAATAAAAGCCGTGTTCAGCTTTGGTGCATAGTAGCCGTAAGCCAGATTAGCTATCGATACGCCCGCATAATAGCTGTTGTAACCAACGCTCAATTGGTTGTGTAAACTTGGCCGCATTTGCGCAGGATTTTGCAAGGCCAAAGACACATCTTCCATCGGGTTGCAGACGTTGACACCGCCCAGTGCAGAGATATGTGCCGACTGCGCCAAATTCAAAAACTCAAAGACATGCTGACCGCCTGTAACCTGCGCCAGCATTGTTTTGGGCAGTATAAAAGTAAGCGCAAAGCCAAGCGTTAGTAAGCGGATTTTCATAGGCTGATATTCAAGCATGCCGACCAAAGAAGGGCGGCAATTTTCACCAAAACGATTGGCGTGTGCTAATTATTGCTGTGCGGCCTTTTCCATTTCTTCTACAACGGGAACAGAGACACCGGTAAAGGAAAATCCACCATCATGAAAGAGGTTTTGCATCGTCACCATCCGCGTCATATCGCTAAAGAGTAGGGTCGTGTATTTGGCACAATCTTCTGAACTGGCATTGCCCAGCGGGCTCATCTTATCTGCATAAGCAAAGAAGGCATCAAAGCCGCCAACACCAGAGCCTGCAGTAGTCATAGTTGGCGATTGCGAAACGGTATTGACGCGTACTTTTTTGGCGAAACCATAATAATAGCCGAAAGAACGGGCGATGCTTTCCAACAAGGCTTTCGTATCTGCCATATCATTGTATCCGGGGAAAGTCCGTTGTGCTGCAATGTAGGAAAGTGCGACCACAGAACCCCATTCGTTAATAGCATCGAGCCTCATAGAAATCTGCAAAAGTCGATGCAATGACAGCGCAGAAATGTCCATCGTTTTGTGGAAATTCTCGTAATTCGTTTCGACATAAGGAATGCCTTTACGCATGTTTAGGCTCATGCCTATGGAGTGCAACATGAAGTCAACTTTGCCTCCAAAATGACTCATGGCTTCGTTCAATAGGATTTCGAGGTCTTCGCTGGAAGTAGCGTCAGCAGCGATGATGGGGCAATTGCCACAGAGTGCAGCGAGTTCTTTAATCTTGCCCATTCTAAGCGCAATCGGGGCATTACTCAAGATGATTTCCGCACCTTCTTCGTGACAGCGAAGGGCAGTTTTCCAAGCGATAGAACGCTCATCCAAAGCGCCAAAAATGATTCCTTTTTTTCCTTTTAAAAGCGAGTAGCCCATGTGCAATAATTTGGCCGCTAAAGTAAGGCAGGATTTGGACTGAATTTACGGAAATCCTTTACTACCGCAATCCACGAGAATATTCTTTAAACGAAGTATGCAAAGCATTTTCTTCAAAAGGCCGATACTTCATCCCTCATTTCCGCAATCGTCGGCATCGTTATCAGCTTCATCCTTTCCCATTCTACAATGGAAATGATAAGGTAGAAAATACCGAGAGCCGCACCAAAGAAGGACATAAACACAGCATCGTTTGAAATGGAAACCAATAATCCTGCCAATGCAATACTTCCCAAAAAGGCACCATAAAGTCTTCTCTCTATTATAATCCAAGACATTTTAAGAAAAGGCAAATGACAGAAAAAGCTCAACAATTGCCAAGCACCTAAATAGACCAAAATTGAAAAGAAGGCATCGGTACTTCGCTGATAAATCGCGATGAGCATTGGAACGAAAATGCAAAACAGTTGCCCAAAGACATCAAAAGCTTTAAAAATTTGGGCGGCTTTGTTCACGAAATTTACTGAAATAGTTTTTCAAGAATAGAGTGCATCGATTAAAAGAGGAAATTCCTTGTCCCGTTATTTCTATAACTTTAAAAAATCCCTTCCCGATCCGTCGTCTCCAAAATGGTAGGTGTCGTCATTGCTTCCATGTCTGCCCATTCAATCAGGCTAATAATAAAATAGAACAACACCATTCCGATACCCATGTAAAGTACGTATCTCGCCAACGAAATTATTAAAAAAAAGAAAATGAAAGAGAGTATTATGAAAATAAAAACGAAGAACAATATAACGCCGTAAACCTTCCTGAATTTTGAAATCCATGGCTGCCGGATGAAAGGCAAATGAATAAGAAAACTGAAAAATTGCCACTTTCCCAAGGTTAATAAGGAGAGCATCATTCCTAGATAAATCCCCTGATAAGTTGCCTGAGTCATCATCGCCCAGAAAAGTGGAATCAAAAAGCAACCTACTTGCCCGATAATATCTATTGCCTTTGCAATTTTATACTTTTTATCCACGGAAATTTTTAAATGCTTCTGAATTAAAATTCAGCTTTGATATTTTGAACTGAAATTCGCTTCATTTTCTGCCATTCTAAAAAACTAATGATAAGGTAGAATCCGCCCATGGCAATAGCTATCCACGCAAAAACAAATAAAAAGAAGAATAGAATTCCGCCACTCACCAAAGCAAGGAATGCCAAGCAAATCACCAGAAAAAGAAGAATACCATAAATCTTTCTGCCTTTTGCTATCCAAGGTTGTCTCCAAAATGGAATATGGACAACAAAGCTTGCAAATTGCCAACTTCCTAAAACGAGTACTATGGTAAACATCGCCGTGTACCGAGCCAATAAAAGCGGAAGCAGTACACAAGCAAGCTGCCCGAAAACATCAATTGCCTTAAAAACTTTGAGTGCTTTGTTCATGGAATTTCCGAAAATTATACTATCGGATTGAAAGAACAAAATTTCTGCGGGAAACTAAGTTCATAATTCATACTTTCGCGCCTCATTTCACGCTTTATGCAGCCTACGGTCAAAATCTTTTCCGGCACAAGTTCTGCCTATCTCGCCAATAAAATTTCAACTTCTTTTGGCAAGAAGCTCGGTGCTTGCAAGATTCAGAAATTTAGCGACGGCGAATTTCAGCCAGTTTTTGAAGAAAATATTCGTGGTGACTATGTTTTTTTAGTACAGAGCACCTACGCGCCCACGGATAATTTGATGGAGCTTTTGCTCATGATTGATGCCGCTCGTCGTGCATCAGCAGGATATATCGCTGCTGTAATTCCTTACTTTGGTTTTGCCAGACAGGACAGGAAAGACAAGCCCCGGGTATCTATCGCGTCAAAGCTGATTGCCAATATTCTTTCCGAAGCCGGTGCCGACCGCGTGATGACCATGGATCTCCACGCACCGCAGATTCAAGGCTTTTTTGATATTCCGGTGGATCACCTCGATTCTTCGGCCATCTTTATTCCTTACATCGAAAAGATGAATATAGAGGACTTGATGTTTGCCTCTCCCGACGTAGGTTCTACCAACCGTGTTCGTGAAGTAGCCGCTTATTTTGGGGCTGAAATGGTGATTTGCGATAAGCAGCGGAAACGCGCCAACGAGATTGCGTCCATGACGGTAATCGGTGAAGTGACCGGGCATAATGTGGTATTGATAGATGATATCTGCGATACTGCCGGAACCCTTACCAAAAGTGCTGCCTTGCTGATGGAGCGCGGTGCAAAATCAGTTCGTGCTTTTTGTACGCATCCCGTTTTGAGCGGCAATGCTTATCAGAATATTGAAAATAGCGTGCTCGAGAAGCTTGTAGTTTGCGATACCATTCCCCTAAAGCAACAAAGTAGCAAAATAGAAGTCTTGCCAACGGCTGATTTATTTGCCACCGCCATCCGCAATACGTTTGAAAATAAATCGATTAGCTCCCTGTTCATTCATTCCAATCACAAGGATTAAGAGCAACATTATTATTTAGTATCTTTTAGAAATACTCAAGACTGTTTAAACAACAAAATCCGTTTCCTGCCAGTCAGGTTCCACTTCAACAATTATAACAAAAACACGGCCCATTCAAAGACGAACGTTCGAACGGATAATCCGCTCGCTCCTTGAAAGGCTACAAAAACAAAACACGCAATGAAGAGCGTAAAAATTGAAGGAAAAGTCAGAAGCGAATTTGGTAAGACACCTACGCGCCATCTCCGAGCTGACGGACAAGTACCCTGCGTAATCTATGGAGGCGAAAAGGAAATCCATTTCTCTGCACCATCATTGGCTTTCCGCCCATTGGTATATACCCCTGATTTTCAGCTTGCTGAAATCACGGTAGAAGGTGCTTCTTATCGCTGCATCCTCAAGGACAAGCAGTTTGACGTAGTGACCGACGAGCTTTCCCACATCGACTTCCTGGAGTTAGTTGAAGGCAAGCGCGTAACCGCGAGTTTGCCTATTAAATACACAGGCTCTCCCGCGGGTGTGAAGGCTGGCGGACGACTGGAAACCAAAATGAAAACCTTGAAAGTGCGCACGTTGCCTAAGTACTTGAAGGAAGCCATTGAGGTGGATATCACCAACCTTGAACTGAACGAAAACATGCGCGTATCAGACGTGATTGCTGAAAACATGGAAGTGATGAACTCTCCACGTATTCCAATTGCTTCTATTGTGCTCACCCGTCAGTTGAAGCAAGAAGCTACCGAAGAAGCAAAAGTAGCTGTAAAGAAATAAGAACTTTCCTGTTTGAAATTGAAAAGCCGTCCGCCTTGCGGATGGCTTTTTTAGTTTTTGGGCGAGATGGAAGGCGCAATTAGAAACACTGCTACTCCATTCCGGGTTCTTTCCCTAAATTTGACCAATGGTGACTTATCAAGTTAACGTACTCAATCCCAAAGCGGACAAATTGCTCCAAAGCCTAGCAGATTTGAAGCTGATTTCTATTTCTAAAATAGCAACAGACCCTTTTTTGAAGGTAGTTGAGCGACTTCGCAAGAAAGCAGCCGCTGCTCCGCCAAGCTTAGAAGAAATTACCAAAGAAGTTGAAAATGTAAGAGCTGCGCGTTATGCGTAAAGCCCGTAGGGGCGAAGGTTAGGTAGTTTTTAAAGAATGTTTTTATTAAAAGCTGGACGCTAGACAGCCAAAGCCTGCAAAATAATAAAACGAAGGCCGGAATCTTCGCTTAACGCCGATGTGAAGAGCCTATAGGCAACGGGGTCATAATTCTTGCAAAGGCATCTACAATACGAAGTCTTGCTATCCAAATTTTCGATTTATTGGGATTCGTTTCCACGGTCTGCAATATTCCGCCACATCTGACATTTTTTTCGATAAAATCTGAAGAGTTAATTGGATCGGAATAGTCAAAGTATTCAAAACAAAGAATGTTTGTCTTCGCGTGATTCGTCGTTATTGTCATCCCGTGTAATTTTCCGCTGCTATGTGTAAAAAACTGTAATGAATTATAACCGTGAGACGAACTGTCAATACAAGGATGTGCAGACATAACAATATAGTGTCCAATATACTTGTTTGCATTTTTAGTAAAGTCATCATAAGTCATTTGGTCAAGTGTCAACATACCTGCTGCCGAAAAAATATTCATATAAGTAACTATTCCTCGTAAATCAGAAGTGTCGTTTTGGGTTGAAGTTAACAGTTCGCTAGTCATGTTGAAAGCTTCTTTGAAATCTTCTTTCTGTAAAAAGGGAATAACAGCTTTAAAGTTGTTATAAGTTATAACTTGTCCATAGGAACTTGTTCCAACGATTACGGCCAGCACGAGTGTTAATATAAGCTTCATTCAATAATATGTTGTTTAAATTTATAACTAACGCTCCGCTGCCCCAAACAAGCCGAGAAGGCGAAGACCTTGTGCCTGTCTGGGGCTAATACGCCAATAATCGTTGGAATTCTCTGCATTTATTCAATTATTCCACACATTATTTTCATAATTCCGCACATTATTTCTATTATTCCGCACATTATTTACACTATTCCGTACATTATTTGGTAAATTCCGCACATTATTTTTATTATTCCGCACATTATTTTCATTATTCCGCACATTATTTTCATTATTCCGTACATCTTTCGCCGCCTTCCGTACATCTTTTTAGCCTCCTAAATCGCAGTGTTGCTTACCAGCAAACTAAATTTCCCCGCAACCAACACAGAAACATTAACCACAGTAAGAATACTCCATCCCTTCAAAATCCCAAACTGCTCCCCAGCATGTACTATCTCCGGCGTCCCAGTAGTAGTCTTTCCTTTATAAAGATGTAAATCGCTCGCGCCAAGATTAGTAAAAGTACCGCCAATAATAGCTCCACTTATCGTAATCGTTTCCCCAATTATCAGGCTCGTAGTCCGCACCCGCGGCTGCCGTGGCGAGTCATCCGCCGTAATGCCCCAGGCGCCGAGGGCTTTCGGGTTATCGCTATTCAATTTTTTAAGATAATCAATAGAACCGCGCAGGTGCGCCACCACCGGCTGCCAAAGATTATCGCGCAATACTTTTTCTGATTCAGAATTATTGGCCGCAGCCTTCATGCTGGCATTGCTCGTGGTGGCATTGGTGACGGCAGTATGGTCTGCGTCCATAGAGATGATTTGTTTGCCGATGTACGGATTGAGCGGTGCGCTGATGGGGTCAAAGCTGGAATGCTTTTCGGCAAAAGTGGTGTAGAGCGCGGCTTGTGTATCAAAGTCTGTAGGATATACAATTTTGGATTGATTATCAACCGTAATACCCCATTCGGCAAGTGCTCTTTCGTTGCCTTTGTTCAGGCTTTTGAGGAATTGCACCAAGCCTTTGAAGCGGGCAAATACAGGCTTAAAACGGTTGTCGCGAAGCTCTCTGAAGTTTTCAGCATTTCTGCTAAATAGCCCTCGAGCGGTCTCATGGATTGCTGCCTGTTCGCCGGCTGCTACATCGGCTGCTATGTTTAGGTTTTGCTGCGCAAAGTAGGGCAGTAGGTCGCTGGAAGTACCGTCCGCAGTGTGTTTGGCGTGGAGGTTGGTAAGGAGGGTTTGCTGTGCAGCAAAGTTGTCTGGAAAGTTGATACGGGCCATGAGGAGTTGATTTTTATGAAGGTTGAATGTAGCGCATTTGATTGGGAAATTTAACCCTGTTCCGAGAAAGATAATGTGCTGCCTGTCATACGCCTAACTTTTAGTTTTTTTTTCTTAAAATCTAATTTCAAAATTTTTCCTGAAACAAGAATTTCAAAATTAGGAGGCAAAATACCGCTTCCTAAATCCTCCCACATCCAGGCTGCACGCAGGCTTACCTGCCATGCTTGTGGGAATTTAGTCGATAAGATGTTCGTTCTTTTTGCTGATGGAAGGTTCCAACAGGTGAACTGTGAAATTTGCTTACGAAGCATGGGAAATGCCAAAACAGATACCTGATAGTAGCCTCTAAATTATCCTTCAGTTGATTGGGCTTTTTGAACAATTGTCAGCGCATTACAGATGATGAAGCGCCTCCGTTCCAAGCTTCCTAAAATAAGATATCCTGCGCCAAATTTTAAGCCTTATACATTTTCGAAAAGCAATGCTAGGCTGTCTTTAGAGAATACTTGAAAATGACTTATCGGCATCTTGGGATATAGACTTATTTCTTCCCCAATCCGCATTCGATGGCCGTTTCGCACAAGCTCTGTAAGGCCGTATAGGAGCGAATTATAGGTCTTTGAAAAACTTTTTGTTAATGTTTTGTACACCTAAAAGCTCTAATTAATTGAACATCAATATGAGCATTTCCCATTAATCGAAATTATAAAATCTGCCACAAGCAATCACTTGATTTTACTATAGCAATACTATACTTTAGGAATCACAAAGGCGGTATTTCCTAGCCATCCTGCAACACCAACTATCTACTATGGAGCAACCCGGAAAATCCTAATTCAGAGTACGGGCGCGGAAGCCGAAAAGCGACTAGAGTAGGCAAACTTTTTTATCCTTTTTTATGGTACTGAATTCAAAATGGGCGGTGAATCCGCTAACGCTCGATGAAAGCCTCAACGACGTAGCATGGGCGGACAGCAATGTCCAGAAGATGCCCGTCGCCGGCAATATCTGGCTCTACCTGCGCAACGATGCGCACAACATGTATTTCGCCATCGACTTGCCCGACGAGATGAGCAACAGTACCGCGAACGACTACTTCTGGATGTCGTTTGATGTCAACAAAAACGGATCCATCAATCCGAACCTTGATATCAATTATGGCGCGCCTGTGCCGCAGTATCCAGGCAAACTCACACGGCAGTATTACCTCGCGCCAAGCCAGTGGACTGGCATCAACGGAACGCCGGGGATCTACAAATTTGCCTTTGAAGGCTCGCCTAAGAATGCAGCAGCTCATAAAGTATGGAAGCTTAAAGTGCCGCTGGCTGATTTCGGTATCAACCTCGCGGCCATGAACATCATTGCCTGGATGGGGCTGCGCATCAACGTGAGCGGGCACACCTCCGAATTCCCTGCACTCTTCTCCGGCACTGGTTTCGGCCAGATGTCCACATCGGTGTTGGTATTTGCACGCAATGCGGTGATAGACCCTGCGCTGATGGGACCTGTAATGGCCGCAGTTGGCCTTATCCCTACAGCTAACAGCATTATAAGTCCTGCTACCGGCCGCGCCACTACTGCAGCCGGCTATTATGTAGCGGCGAATAGAGCGGCTTTTGGCGGCAATCTCAACATCATCTTCAATCACAATACAATCAATACCCTGCGCAATGCCGGTGTAAACAAGTATAAAGTAATGTTTGGACTTGTGGGCGGCATCCAGAGCGCGTTACAAGGTGCTTGGCTCAACTACCGCTGGGTGGGCAATGATGTGGTGCTCGATTCCTTCGGGGCAGATGGTGGCGGCTTCTACACGCTGCCAAACCCGGCCGCGCAATACAGCATTCAGGACCTGCTGATTCAGTTCAACTCGGGCCTCTTGCCCAATGGGCTTTATCAGTTCACCGTTCAGTTTTTTAATAACGCCAATGTGCTTGTGCCGTCACCAGCGCAGACTTTGGTGCTTTACATTGACAACACAGTGCCGGTCGTGGCCATCAATAATATCTCCCGTTCTACCATGCCGGGCGTAGATGTAATGCAGCAGCATACCTGCGACCCGCTGACACTCGGCCATACGGAGGGGCTTCTTTTCAACATCACTGCGTCAGACAGCGACGGGGATATTGATGCCATCAGCATGAGCTGGGGGGCGGGCGACGGTGGTGGCGGCTCTTTCTATTCCGATTCTTTCGGCCCCACTAAGCCGACGGTTTGGACGGGTATTACTAATGTAGTCGTGCCATTGGGCGGTGCTCCCTGGGTGCCGGCGAAATCGTGCATCTACTCCTTTACGTTAACTGCAACCTCGCGTACCACTAATGGCTATGGGCCAATCGGCTACAACCAGATAACGAAGATGTTGTATATCGTGAAGAGCTAGTATATCGTTTGAGAAATTGAGTAGCGGCGGACATTTATTTGTTCGCCGCTTTTGTTTAGCATAGGGCTATTGCTACAGGATGAATTTGAACCTTTAGCCGAGGCAGAGTAGAGGCGCTAGGCTGTTTGTGGTTAGCCTAGCTTGCGGTTTTCATTTTTCTAAAAACCCAATTTCAAAAATAATCTTGAACCAATCATTTCAAAATCAGCAAACAAAATACGCCTTCCATCATCCTCGAACTAGACGCGCGAGCTCATGCTCCATGCTTCTGGAACCTTCGAATGCCTACGAGCAGTAGAGGAACATAAACTACGACTGACAACTGTATCATCCTACAATGAACTATTAGCTTTCCACCCGAAGCCCGACCTCAAACTGGACGATTTCCGTAACCATACTTTTAAATCGGCTGGCCGGTGCTTGTATCATAAACAGATAGCCCTTACAGATTGATCCGCATTCCTTGGGGGTGAAATACTGATATTCCAACCACGGCACACCGTCCTGCATGTAGGAAATCTGCACAATGCTAAACGGCACGCCATGAATCTGCCGTTTCTCGCTATAAATTATCTTGGCATCGGGATTGTCACTTTCCTGCATCACTTTCAGATTCAGGTCTATGTACGCTTTCATTTTTGCAGCATCAGTTACGTCGAAAAGTATATAACCCAAACAGAGAATTGGCGGGTCGGGCTGCGCCTGATCAGCCCAGCCATCCTTAAAGCGATCCTGTAGCGACCATCCTTGGGGCAGCACGTAGCTGAATTTCTTTTGCAATAACGCAGTATCCGTCTGGGCGAATCCCGCAGAAGTCATGTAGCAGCAAACAAACAGAATGGAAATGTATTTAAACATGTGCGGGGAAATTTTGTGTGGGCGATAATGCCGACAATAATGTAAGGTAGCGTTTTTCGTGAAATATTTCTTTTAAAAAAATTGTACTTTCGCTGCAGCGCGGGACTTGCAATCCCGCGCCACATGGTTGCGGATTTGCAATCCGCCCTATATAAACAAATCCCTTTGCAACTTCCCGCCTGGCGTCACCGCATATTGTTCAAAATCATTAATCCCTTCAGACCTTAAAACCTCTTCATCCAAAAAGAGATTTCCGGTACAATCTTTCGCTGCTCGGCGAAGAATGAAATAAGCGGTGTCGGCCACAATTTCCGGTTTTCGGCTGCGCTGAATGAGCTTATCACCGCCCAAGATATTTTGCACGGCTGCTGTAGCAATAGTGGTCATCGGCCAAAGAGAATTGGCGGCAATGCCGATGTTTTTAAACTCTTCTGCCCATCCCAAACTCATCATACTCATGTTGTACTTGCTCATGGTATAAGCTACGCTGGGACCAAGCCATTTTGGATCCAAAGAAATGGGCGGCGAGAGCGTAAGGATATGCGCGTTCTCGGATTTCTTTAGGAAAGGAAGACAATGCTGGGTGACCAGGAAAGTACCACGAACGTTGATGTCGTGCATCAGGTCAAAGCGCTTCGCTTCCGTTTCGGCGGTGCCGGTGAGTGAGATGGCGGAAGCATTATTGATAACGCCGTCGATACCACCAAAACGTTCAGCTCCTTGCGCCACCGCATTGGCTATCTGAGCTTCATCACGAATGTCGCATGCCACAGGGAAAGCCTTGCCACCAGCGGCTTCTATCTCTTTTGCTGCGCTGAAAATGGTACCGCCAAGTTTAGCATTTTCAGTCGTGCTTTTAGCGGCGATGATGATGTTGGCACCTTCACTTGCCAGCTTCAAGGCAATGGCTTTACCAATACCCCGACTGGCGCCGGTGATGAAGAACGTTCTGTTGGCCAGACTTTGCGCGTTTTGAGGAGTATTGTTTGGCATTTTCTAAAAAAAATTAGGATGGCTTAAAGGTAGTATTGGGAAACGGGTGTTAGGGGATTTTACCACAGAGACGCAGAGCCACAGAGTGGCACGGAGGAAATGATAATCAGACGACAGAGGGCATGGAGAGTTGGGAATTTCGATTTGAGATTTTACCACGGAGACTCGGTGTTACAGAGTTGCACGAAGTGCTGATTTTTAAATGAGTGAGATCACGGAGCATTAAGAATTTGGCTACGCTAAATGAACATTGAAATCGAGACAATCAAGGACTCTAAATGGGAGTTTTCGGCTAATCCTGGAGGGGTCAAATTTTAGTAGCCCGGGGTCGCAACCCAGAGGGAAAAATTCCGGAAGAAACTCAGAGGGATATTTCGGGGAAAATTGAAACCCTACCCACCTGGCATCTGGCTTTTCTCCACTTTCACTTGCCCGGTTAGGTTATAAATCCGGTAGGTAGAAAAGTCCTGACTGGCTTCCATGCCTGTACCATTCAAAGTCTGGGTTTTGGTGATGATGCGGACAGGCTTTTCTGTAAAAAACTTCTGAATTTTCTGGTTCCATACCAGCTCCGAAGTCTGTAGTTCTTCGCCACGGTCGTTCACGATTTTTACACTATCGCGAATGAGGATATTATTCTCCAGCTCGTACCATCGCGCATAACCCGCAGTTAGTGTGTTCTTGATGTGCAGACTATCATCATAAAACTCCACATTCAGCCCGTCGCGCATTTCGGTATAAGGTGGATTGGCCGATAAGGCACGGATGAAAGTGTGTGCAAAAAGGCGTGTGCTGACGTGCCCTCCGCGACTGTACAAGATTGTGACATCCTTGCCGCGTTCCTCGCCCAGACTGGCTTTGCTCATCACCTCATCTATTTCCTGTTTGCTATTGCTGCAACTCGCCATTAAAAGCAAAAAGAAAAAACCCGGAAGAATAGTCCGGGTAAATTTTTTCAGGAAGAAGGGAAAGCTGTTAGTCATATCTCCGCTTTACAAACCAACGGTCATTGAGCGAAATACCGAGGTGTACTTTGAAATAATTGGTTTGTACCAAGCCATTTGTCGTTGTACCTCTTCGGCCAAATTCCAGCGCTGTATGAATGCGGTCTGCACTGCGTTTGAAAGGGAAGGAAGCGCCAACAGTAAGGCCGTAATAATTAAGGTCGGTATTGCGCAGCTTCACATAATCAGAACCGTAGTAAAAACCTGCCCGGTAAGTGATGCGAGAGATATAGCTATATACGCTTAGCGGGTCGGGCGTGTACTCGCCGCCTACGCCAATGCGTAGGGTTTTGGAATTGATATTGGTGTCAATAGCATCAAAGTTTCGATACTTACTCCAATTCATTTGCGTTGCATCCACACCGACGCTCCAATTGAGTCCACCGAGATTTGCACCGATGCTGTAAGTAGCAGGCAGTACTATTTTGCCATCTTTTCCTGTTGCAGTATAAGCAGTATCGGAGGTGATTGTGGTGCCAACGTAGTAGAAAGAGCTACTGTAAGAAGTTTGATTTCCTTGTAAATCTTGTCCCCAATCTGCTGTAGCACCAAGCCTGATATTCCAGCCATTTTGCAGTGTGTCATGGTACTGAATTCCAGCTTTGAAATGCAAGCCGCCTAGGCGGGTATCTTTAGAAAAATCTGAACCAAGAACCTGTGTTGTATCAATGTTTACCAGTCGGCTAGTATTGCTCATCGTGCCGAACAAGTAGCCGAAGTTTAGTCCGAAAGAGAAGCCATGTGTTTCTCCAGCTGCGCCAATGAACGCATAATTCAAACCTCCTTGTCCTGTGTATTCTGACGCTGTTTTCCCAATTCCATTTATGCTGTTGCTATCCACGTTGTGGTAGAAGATGTGCGACTGCGGTTGTAGGCCCAGTGCTAATCCTGCGTGTTTCCCTACGGGAAATCCAAGTCTTAAATTGGCCAAATTGGCCGAGCCAGTTCCGTAAGTTTTGTCTTCGGTATGGATGCTAAGAAGGCTACCCGTAAAACCGGCTTCATAAGTCGTTAATTTGAGCGAAGCATAAGAAGCGGGGTTGTCCGTATTGATAGCGCTAGCATTCTGATAAGCGGTAGAAACGTAGCCCATGCCACAATTCAGCACATTGGTTCCCGTAGTTATTTGGCCGATGCCAAAGCGCGAATAAGGGTCATTTTCTTTATTGGAATTTCCGGATTGAACTTGCGCAGAAGCAACAGTAGCGGTAAGGATAAAGCCAGCAGCTAGTAGTTGCCTAACGGAGAAATCGCGCATTATGTTTTAGGATTTGGTACAGCCCCTTTAGAATTATTTTAGGGTCGGCAAATATCGAGCTTTTGATATGGCGTGCCAAAAGTGCTGCATCACCACCGGTTAAAACAGCGTTAATTTCCCCATATTCTTTAGCAAAAGCTTCTACCATTCCGTCAATCTCTGCTGCCATGCCAAACACTACGCCGCTCCGCATACAAGTTGCCGTGTCATACCCCAAAAGCAAAGTATCGCCTTCGGCAGGGACTTGAGGAAGCCCGTCAGTGAAATGGTGCATCGCATCGAGGCGCATTTGCAAGCCTGGAGAAATAGCACCACCGCGGAAAGCACCGTTCTTAGTGATGAAATTGTACGTGACGCAAGTGCCTAAGGCGATGACGAGATTGTTTTTTTCAGGATGCTCTGCGTGAATACCTGCGACGGCGGCAATCCTGTCCATGCCCAAAGTATCGGAACGATAGGCATTCATGATGGGCAACATCGTCTTCAGATTAAGCTCCACGAAATGGGTGCGTTCCTTAAGTAGGTTTATTAGTTGCTCTCCCTGATTGACGACAACGGAACAAAAAATGGAAGCACGAGGTTGATGCTTTTCCAGTAATTCGGAAACGGTAGCGAAGGCTTCTTCGGGCATTACGGTTTGCATCTCGAGGAATTCCCCAGTCGCGTCCATCGCTGCTGCTTTTACCAATGTGTTCCCCCAGTCGATGCATAAATAAGTCATGGTCTGCGTATTTGTTGATTTGGCTAAAATTATGGGAACTCGCCGAGCTTGTCGGCTTTAGCGAATCAATACGGCTCTATCAGCATCCAATCTTAGCAAAATGAAAATTAAAATGGAAAAGGAAAGCAGCGAAGAACCACCATACGACAACAAGGGTAGCGTAATGCCAATTACCGGCGCGAGCCCAATAGTCATCGAGATATTGATAGCAAAATGGAAGAACAAAATACTGGCCACACAATAGGCATACACCCGGCTAAACACAGAGCGCTGTCGCTCTGCAAGGATGGATATCCTTATCATCAAACCTACATAAAGCAGGATAAGCAAAGCACTACCCACAAAGCCAAATTGCTCCCCAATACTGCAAAAAATGAAGTCGGTATGTTGCTCCGGTACAAAATTGTTTTTGGTAGAAGTTCCATTGAGGAAACCCTTGCCCAGTAAGCCTCCGGAGCCAATGGCTATCTTGGATTGTTTGACGTTGTAATTGTCATCTTTCTTCTTGCCAACCTGTAACTTTTGTATCTCTTCGTGCTTTAGATATGCTTCGGGTACTTCTTGCCCCAGCATAGAATAGATGCGTTGAATCTGGTAGCCTTGCAGTACTTTCTTGAAGGTAAAAGGCACAACGAGTTGGGAAAAAAGTAGCGCTACGCCATAGCTACCAATTAGGACTAGTCGAAGTTTTCCGTTTATCAATAACCGCTTCCACAAAAGCACAATAAAAATGCTTGCAATTGCGGTAAGGATGAGGAAGATGGTGAGTTGGGTTAGGAGCAGCGAGGCAATGGCCAAAACCACAACAGAAAAGCCAATAATCAGAATGGAATTGGGAAGCCCTTCACGATACAATGCGAGGATGAAGGAGAAGTAAACTAGGGCGAGTCCAGTTTCGTTTTGAAGGATAATAAGTACCGCCGGGAGTAGAGCAATGGCTACCGCAATAAGTCGATGTTTGAGGGTATGAAAATTGGTTTCGGAAAGGGATAAAAATTTGGCCAAAGCCAGTGCTGTAAAGATTTTGCAGACTTCACCAGGTTGGAAAGACATAGGGCCAATTTGTAGCCAAGAGTGGGAGCCTTTTACATTTTTTCCGAAAAAAATAGTCACAATGAGAAGTATAATTCCAAACAGATAGGCAAGGAAAGCGCCGGAGGCAAATGCTTTACTATCCGTGAAGAGAATAATCATCCCGACAAATAAGCTGATACCCAGAAAAATAGTTTGGCTGGTGTAGTTTTTCCCTTTCAAAAAAAGCCCAACATCCGTACTCCGATATTCCACCGAAAAGACAGCGAGCAGTCCAATAACCACTAACACTAAATAGAGTGTCAGCGTCAAGGCATCAAGTCTGGAAATGAGTGAGCGATTGGTCGTGGGCATTGATGGCTTACTTTTTTGGGAGGAGATAGGTCTTGATGTAGCGCAATATCACCAGAGAATCATAAGCTCGCTTTACACTATCGGACACGGCTGCATTTTGTAGGCGGCGTTCATAGCGGGCTTGGTCGGCAGCACGGCGGGCAGAGTCTATCAAAGTGACCTGTCGCATGTTAATCACATTGCCTTTCAATATTCTTTCCTGCAAGGGTAGGCGGTTCTTTGCAATAGTATCAGTTAGGTATTTCTCCATCATCAAAGAGGCAATTGGGCCGGCCCAAGTGGCACCATAGCCTGCATTTTCTACCGTAACCGCAATGGCGATTTTCGGGTGTCCACGTGGCGCAAAGGCCACAAACATCGAGTGGTTTTGGAGTTTAGTTCTTTTGCCATTGATAAAGGCATAGTTCTCCACGGTTCCTGTTTTTCCACACACTTCTATGCCCGGCAGTCTAGCCACGCGGCCAGTACCTGCATTCACCACATCCATCATGCCGAGAGTTACAGTTTTGTACATTGTATCAGGAATGTTAGTCACTTCATGCTTTACTAGAAAGCGTGCTAATGAAGGGTCTTTAGGATTATTGCCAATGGACTTTACAAAATGCGGCACGTAGAAAAAGCCGTGATTAGCCACAATACAAAGCGAATTGGCCATTTGCATCGGCGTTACAGAAAGCTCACCTTGCCCCATTCCTAAAAATAGATTGGTACAAGAATTCCAAGAGCCATTGTAGAGCTTGTTATAGTCCGTGGAGTCGAAGAGTGTACCACCAATTTCATAAGGGATGTCCACACCGGTAGGGTGGCCAAATCCAAAAAGGAACATGTGCCGATACCAATCTTCTAGGCCTTTTTTAACGCCACCAAATTTGTCTTCATCTACCGAAAGCCGATAGATATGACAGAAGTAGGAGTTGCAGGAATTTGCGATGGCGAGTCGAAGGTTAGCAGCGTGCCCGGCCCAAGTTTCGGTACAGCGCACTGGCCGTCCACAAGCATAGTAAGCACCCCGACAAGGATAACCAAAGGCGGGAGTTATAGCCCCGTCATCCAGCGCAATAAGGGCTGTGTAAGGCTTTTGAGTAGAGCCGGGACTGTAAGAAGCTTTGATTGCTCGGTTGAAAAGTGGCTTAGTATGGAGTTGATAAAGTCTAGAAAAATTCTTGGATCGGTCTGCGCCACGCAGTAAATTCGGGTCGTAAGAAGGTGCGCTCACCATAGCCAAAATCCCGCCGGTCGAAGGGTCAATTGCAACAATAGAGCCGAGTTTGTTTTGCATCAACTTTTCGCCGTAAGCCTGCAGTTTTTCATCGAGATATAGATGCAAAGCCTGACCTGCTACAGCCGGAGTATCCAAGGCTCCTTTTAAATAAGAATCACGAGGTCGGTTGTAGTTGTCTTTTTCTTTGAAATACACGCCTCGCTGGCCGCGCAGCACTTCTTCATAAGAAAGTTCGAGGCCGTCGAGGCCGAGATAATCGCCTTGTTGGTAGGAGCTGAAACGGTCTTTCTTTAAAAGTCGAGGCGAGATTTCTCCGATAAAACCAAGGAAAGCTCCGCCAATCGGTTCGGGGTAGCTGCGTATGTTTCGCTCCACCATATCAAAACCGGGAAAGGAATACTTATTTTCCCCAAATCGTGCAGCTTGCGCCGTGGAAAGCTGCTCCAGAAAAGTGCCCGGGCGCATTGGGCCATTTGCCCATTTTGCTCGTTCGTGGAGGTTGTAATAGGTGTTGCCATCTATACCCAAGACCTGACAAAGCTTAGAAGAGTCAAAGTCGCGCGGTACATTATTGCTAGTCATTTGGAGGTCGTACACAACTTCGTTGTAGCAAAGCACCTTTCCATTTCTATCATAAATAACGCCGCGCGGAGGATAGACAACTTGCCTGTAAATGGCGATGTCGTTGGCCATGATTTTATACTTCGGCTCAAAAAGCTGAAGAAATAAGAGGCGGATAAGTAGCACGAGACCCATCCCTATGAAAATGGCTCGTAGCACAAGCTGGCGCGAACCGGCAGCCGTTGACATGGGTAAATAAAACTAAAAAATCGGGGAAAAATTCCAGGGCAAAACTAAAGGCATTCCACCCGAAATCCTTGCTAAAAAACGCAAGAATTTATTTCTTGAATGCTTCTAAAAACTGCTCCAACGCGGTGACCATTGAAGGTGCGTTTGGCGCAGGAGCTTTTACGTCTAAGCGGAAACCTAAGTCTTCGATTGCTTTAGAAGTAATAGGGCCAAAAGCCCCAAAAACAGTACCATTCTGCTTAAAGGTCGGCGTATGTTCCTGCAAAGTTTGGACGCTAAATGGAGAGAAAAACACAACCATATCGTACATGAATTTCTTCATCACAGAGTCAATATCATTGCTAATGGTGCGGTACAGCGTGGCCTCACTAAATGCGATACTATGCTTCGTCATGTACGCTCCAATTTCGTTCTTGCCTGTTTCCGATGTAGGGACTACATATTTCTCGTTCTTATGTTTTCCAATAACGTCCAGCAAGCCTTGCACGCTGCCATCAGCGGAGAAAAACACTTTCCTCTTGCGGTAAAGAATGAATTTTTGAAGATAAAGTGCCACCGCTTCCGTGATGCAGCAATACTTCATTTCCTGACTCACACGCACTTTCATCTCATCCAAAATGCGGAAGAAATGATCCACAGCACTACGGCTTGTAAACACGATGGCAGTATGGTTTGGAACGTTCACCCGCTGCCGACGAAAGTCGCGCCCAGTAACGCCTTCCACTCGAATGAATGGAAAGAAATCTAGGTCGATATTGTATTTCTTGGCCAGTTCAAAATAGGGGCTTCTATCAGAATCGGGGCGAGGCTGTGTGATAAGAATTCTGCTTACAGCCTTATCCAAATTCAGGTGTTGCTTAACGGCTTCTACCTGAGCTGAAATTTCCTTTACCAGCTCCGCCGGTTTGGGCTTAGGTGTATTCTTTGATTGCGCCTTTTTAGCTGAAGATTTCTTTTTTGGGGTTGCCTTTTTCTTTGGTGTAGCCTTTTTCTTAGGCGCAGTTTCCTTTTTAGGTAGGGCAGTTTTCTTAGGCGTTACTTCCTTTTTGGTAGCTACAGGCTTTTTAGAAGCTACAGCCTTTTTTGCAGCAGTTTTTTGGGAAACTTTCTCTTTGTCGGACTTGAGTACTTCTGGCGATGTAGCTACTCTTTTGACCGCCTTTTTAGGAACATTATTCTTCTTTGGAGCAAGCTTTTTAGGATTAGTTTTCTTACTAGAAATGCTCTTTTCGGGAGTTGCTATTACCTTCTTTTCAACGGTCTTTTTAGAAGCTACGATCTTCTTTGGCGCTACCTTTTTTGGAGTAGTCTTTTTGGTAAAAATGCTCTTTTCCGGAGTTGCTATTACCTTCTCTGAAATTGCTTTTTTAGCAGTGACAACCTTCTTCGGAGCAACCTTTTTTGAGGTTGTCTTTTTATTAGAAATGTTCGTTTCAAGAGTTGCTATTACCTTCTTTGAAATCGCCTTTTTAGATGCTACAACCTTCTTTGGAGTAACCTTTATATTAGAAATGCCTTTTGCGGGAGATGCTATTTTTTCTTTTGAAATCGCCTTTTTTGGAGTAGCTACTTTCTTTGCGACTGCCGCCTTTTTTGTTGCCGTTACTTTCTTAGGAAGTGCCTTTGTGGGCGCGATTATTGCCTTTTTAGGAGCAACTTTCTTCGCCACAACAATCTTTTTAGAAATGCTTTTCGTAGGCTTTCTAACTACCAGCGTTTTAGCTACAAGTTTCTTGACCGCCGGTACTTTCTTGCTAGCCTTAACTACAGTTGCCGTTTTAGCTTTTGCGGATGCCACTTTTGCTGCAGGCTTCTTAGGTAGGCTCACAGGTTTTGCAAGAACTTTCTTAGGTGCAACTGCTTTCTTTGCCGCAACAACCTTTTTTAAACTGCTTTTAGTAATGGTTGCCTTTTTCACTATAGCCTTTTTGGCTGGAGTAGCTTTTACTTCGGAAGTTTTTGGACTGTTTTTTACAGCCTTTGAATCCTTTGCCGTTGCCGGTGTCTTTACAGCCTTAGTAGCAGTATGCTTACTGTTGGTAGTACTAACAGCTTTAGCCATGTGAATATCCGAAGTGTTTTAGGAGAAGAAGAGCGGGTGTGTACATTTTGGGAATCAGCTTATCATATGTATCATCCATTTGACAAGCACAGCCATAGGCAAGATTTCCGAAGCGCAAAGGTAGGTAAAAAAGTGAAATGCAGAGCCGCGAAAAAGCTTTTGCATAGCAGGCCACGACCGCAGATAACGAGTAAAAAGCATGGCTGCTACTATTGTCGAGGACACTACGGTGATGGGTACGAGCCATTCCGAGCCTGCAAATGCAAGTAAAATGACAAAGGGCAAAAGCACAATCCCTGTGATTTTGTTGACGAGAAAAACCTGAAAAAGATATTCGCTAGATAGTGCTTTCTGGCTAAAAGCCCAGCCTGCAAAATGGAGCACGAGGTACTTCCCAATATAAATCATCATCATGCCCAAAATCAATAAGAGCATCATCAGAGGCTTGGAACGCGCCGCGAATGCTGTGCTGCTTTCCGCAGCGAGATAGTAAACGAATATTCCAGCAACCGCACAGAAAAAGACATTCATTGCCACATTGGAAACGATGGAAGCCTGAAGCATTTCTTGCCATTGTCTGCTGACACCACTCCGAAAAGCTCCCGTAATTAGTGAGAAATAGCGCCCATCGCTATACCGAATTAATCCTAGAATGATAACTAAAGCCAGAAGGAAGTAAAAATCAGTACTTCTGTTTTTTGCCGATTGCCGCCGCACTATCTGATATTCTACATGTGCCTGAAATGTTGAAGTCATGTGAACTATGCTGTCCGCTGCAACTTGGTATGATTTGGAAATTCGAATGGAATCAAAAGGCGAAATTACGATGCCATAATCCAGAGCTGAAACCCTTGCTGCAAGCGGGTTTGCTCCAGAAAAGAAGAACAGGAACAACAACAGGAATAACCGGTAAAATCGAAGCAGCATGAAATGCAAAAATAGTGGGGAACAATGCCTCTATTTAGTTTGAAGGGAATACTCGCGTGTAAATTTGTCCTTTCATGCAATCAACATCTTCTTTTCGGCTGCCAACACGCGAGGTCCGTGTGGGCAATGTACTTATCGGTAGCGGTCATCCTATTTGCATTCAGACGATGACGACTACCGATACTTTAAACACTGAAGCTACCGTAGCGCAATCTATTCGGTGTATCAAAGCTGGCGCGGAACTTGTGCGCATAACTGCGCCGAGTAAAACAGAAGCAGAGAACCTACAGGCAATCAAAGACCAAATCAGAGCAGCAGGGTTCGACACACCCTTGGTTGCTGACATCCATTTCACACCCAATGCCGCAGAAATTGCCGCGAGAATTATTGAAAAAGTTCGCGTCAATCCAGGCAATTATGTGGACAAGAAAAAGTTTGCCCAAATTGATTATACAGATGCTGAATACGATGCCGAAATCGTTCGAATTAAAGAGCGGTTTATGCCCTTGGTTTTGATTTGTAAAGAGCACGGCACAGCCATGCGAATTGGTACCAATCACGGTTCCCTTAGCGACCGCATCATGAGTCGATATGGCGACACCGCTTTGGGCATGGTGGAAAGTGCAATGGAGTTTTTGCGGATAGCCCGAAGTGCGGATTATCACCAAATCATCTTGAGCATGAAAAGCTCTAATCCGATGGTGATGGTAGAAGCGTATCGCTTGCTGGTAAAGCATATGGGCGATGAGTTTGGGGAATATTATCCACTCCATTTAGGTGTCACCGAAGCCGGAGACGGCATGGACGGACGTGTGAAAAGCAGCATTGGTATCGGGATATTATTGGCCGAAGGTATTGGTGATACCATCCGTGTAAGCCTCACCGAAGAGCCAGAATTTGAACTGCCTGTTTGCAGAGAAATTGTTGCCGCTTGTGACGATATGCGGGATAAATCTTCTGGACAAAGTCAACTGGAAATTCATGAAAAAGTTTCGAAGAATATTGGCCCTCATCCTTTCCAAAAAAGAAGCTCGATAGTCGTAAAAAATATTGGCGGAAACCAAGTGCCTGTGGTGGTTGCAGACTACATGCATCATAACTCCATTTCTCCTAAAGATTTGCTAGAAATAGGGTATCACTACAGTCCGATTTTAGACAAATGGAATATCAGTGATGGTGCGGCCGACTATCTTTTTACAGGAGATAATTTGATAGGTTTTTCCCTTCCCGGGACATTGGGAGTCATCTGCAATGCTGCAATTTGGAAAGGGCAAAAATCCGCACAAAATGTGTTTCCTCTTTTTGAAGCGGAAGCCTTTTTGGCATCGAGCGAAAGTTCGCCCATTTTGAATTTTGTTAGTCTGGATGCATCCTTAGAAAATGCCCCTGAAATCGCTTTAAAAGTCACAGAATATCCAAAAGTAGTTTTGTGCATTTATTCAAGCGCAAAGGCGCAACTGGCAGCATTTCGGAAGTTTTTTAATTTTTTGGAAAATGCGGAAATCCAAGTTCCAGTAATCATTGCGCCAGCAAGCCATTCGCATAATGAAGACAGGCTGATTGCGGAGCTTTCTATCCAATCTGGGGCTCTATTTTTAGAGGGAAAAGGAAACGGAATCTGGCTGATGACAGAACCTGAAAACACCCTAGAAAATAGCCTTGGAAATAAGTTTTTGAATGAACTCGCATTTTCCATTTTACAGGCCACAAGAACTAGGATTTCTAAAACGGAATACATTTCATGTCCTTCTTGTGGCCGCACACTTTTTGACCTTCAGGAAACTACAGCAAAAATCCGAGCTGCGACAGCGCATTTAAAGGGGCTTAAAATTGCCGTGATGGGCTGTATTGTCAATGGTCCTGGAGAAATGGCGGATGCTGATTTCGGATATGTTGGCAGCGGCCCTGGAAAGATTACTTTATACAAAAGCAAAGAAGTGGTGAAGCGGAATGTGCCCAGTGAAATCGCAGTCGATGAGCTGATAAAACTCCTTCAGGAATCTGGAGTTTGGGTGGACGCGCCGGTACTTGCCTAAAAACTTATTCCCACTTTTTCCGTGCAATCCACATTGAAACGACACCGTTACTTTGCTTTAATTACTTTTGCCTCAAACAGAATTGAAATGAAAAACAACAAGCTTCTTATAGCCTTTATCCTATTGATCGCTGTAGCAGCGCTATATCGTATTGTACCTGGAAGGCCAATGGGTTTTGCACCACAAATCGCCATTGCACTCTTTGGCGGTG
Organism: Chitinophagaceae bacterium; assembly: GCA_039935335.1. Lineage (GTDB taxonomy): Bacteria > Bacteroidota > Bacteroidia > Chitinophagales > Chitinophagaceae > UBA1952. Next base: position 3,849 of record JBDTKK010000099.1, on the reverse strand, counting down.
CAATTCTAAAAAGCAAAAAATGGGCTTTTGCGTTGCCAATTTTCTCCATGCTCATATCAGACGTTTTGTTTGAAGTCCTTTATAGGAGCGGGCTCACGAACATCGCAGGTTTTTATGAAGGGCAGTGGATAAATTATCTGCTGCTTGCCGGTATCGTGTTTGTTGGCATCGGTATGGGGCGCGTCAATATTTTGAAGATTGCCGCAGGAAGTGTGGCTGCTCCGATACTTTATTTCCTTACTTCCAATTTTGCCACTTGGATTGGTCATGGTGGTTACAACCTGCCAATGACTGGCGAAGGTTTATTCCAAACCTATGTACTTGGCCTCCCATTTTTATACACGTCTTTAGCGGCAACCTTTATGTTCAGCGCTTTACTTTTTGGTGGTTGGGCAGCATTTGGCAACTGGGAGAAAGCTGGGAATTTCAAGTCTGTTAGAGCCTAAATTTTTTTTTTAAAAGTAAATTGAAGCGTTCCATTTGGAGCGCTTTTTATTTGATAGAGAGAATGGGAAAGCTAAAGGTCCAAATTCGCGAAAACTCTTTACTGGCGCGGGTTGCAGCTCTAAAAATGGGGTACGATAGTGTGGCTATTGTGTTTGGGAAAACCATTCATTTACATAACACTTCAAAGGCGGATTTTTTTGCGAAACCAACTTGGGTTTTTCATGAATTTAAGCACTTGGAGCAATACCAACAGCTCGGCCTTTTCCGATTTCTGATTCAATATTTAAGGGAATTCCGAAAGAATGGCTACTACGACAACGCCTTCGAAGTTGAAGCGAGAGCCGCAGAAGGGCATCCTGAAATCATGGAATCATTTGACCTTAGCGCCTATCAACAATTTGTGCAAAAAGACTTCGGAAAAAGCTGAAGAATGCTTTTTGTTTTTCGTTTCAGGCCTTTATCTTTGCGGCGTTCATCAACAATACTATGTCTCACAACAGAATTAAAGCTACCAGTCGTCAAAAGACTATTTTCTTCGTTCACCTTGCCATTTATATCGTCGGCGTAACAGCAATGTTTATGTATCATGCAGGGCAGGAAAAAGCTGTAAATGGTTGGGTTTACCCTTGGCACGCTTGGCCAGTTGCTGCTTGGAGTTTGGCAATTATTGGGCATTTCTGTACGCTAGTTTCTAGTTACGAAGACCCTGGTATGATTGAATATAAGCGTCAGGCTCAAAACGGATAAGTTTATTTCAAGAATTTTTTTTTCCCTGTGGCGCGAGCTGCGGGGTTTTTTGTGGGTTCAATTCAAGCTAATCAGATTGAAGGTTTGGGAGATTTGCCAAATGAAGCCCTGTTTGGCCTATTGAAAAGCAGTTTTTTTAAAGTCAATCTTCGCCTTTGCATTATGCGGGAGAAACCTTTATCTTCAAATGACACCCTATTTCCTCGTCGCCAACTTTAGCTGCTTACTATCGCTTGTTTAGATATTTATTGACTGTTTCTTTCTGTTTTTGGACGTTTCACTACAGTTCGAATAATGCCAAATAGACACCTAAAAATCCCTAGCTCCTGAACTTTCCCAAATAATCCTTCCTCCCAGAGAGGTAAGTCTGGGATGCGCGTGAAAAATGAAAGATTTTTTGGTCTAAAATGGGAGCCTAAACGGGATAAACTCACTTCTATCACACAAGAAAAAGGGTCGCCTTCGGCGACCCTTTTTCTGAAAATACTAATCCTGATTTTCCTACCAAACCTTAGCTCTCGTGCTATCCACACGATACATTTTATCGCCTGGTTTCACGTTGAACGCTTTATAGAAAGGTTCAAAATTACTCAAGGGACCATTGGCACGCAGCTCACTTGGAGAGTGCGGATCAGTCACAATGCGCGATGCAATTTCCTCAGGACGCGTATTACTGCGCCAAACCTGCGCCCAACTTAGGAAGAACCGTTGATCTGGAGTAAAGCCATCAATCTTTTTGCCGCTTTTTGCTTCTTCGGTTTTCTGGAAAGCTTGGTAGGCAATCGTGACACCACCAAGGTCTGCAAGATTTTCTCCTTCAGTGAGGCGGCCATTCACATGAACGGTATCTAAAACGGTGTAGTTATTGAACTGATCAACCACTCTATCGGCACGTTTTACAAAGTTGGCAGAATCAGCAGAAGTCCACCAATCTTTCAGATTACCATTCACATCGTATTGCCGACCTTGGTCGTCAAATCCGTGCGTCATTTCGTGGCCAATTACGGCACCGATTCCACCGTAATTTACGGCATCATCAGCCTTCTCGGAGAAGAATGGATATTGCAAAATACCGGCAGGGAAAACGATTTCGTTGAAAGCAGGATTGTAATAGGCATTCACCGTTGGCGGTGTCATGCCCCATTCTGTTTTGTCAACTGGCTTGCCCAATTTGTTTATATTGTAATTGTATTCCCACTCTGAAGCATTGAAAATATTGGCAACATAATTGTCTGGCACAATCTTCATTCCTGCGTAAGTCTTCCACTTATCCGTGTAGCCTATTTTCTTCATAAAGCCATGAAGTTTAGTCAAGGCTTTTTCTTTAGTTTCCTGACTCATCCAATCCAAGTTCTTGATGCGCTCTGCATAAGTTTCCTGTAGGTTGTTTACCAAATCAAGCATGCGTTTTTTGGCTTCTGGCTTAAAGTTTTTGTCAACGTAAAGCTGACCAAGCATGTCGCCTACAGAACCATCAACTACACCCAAAACACGCTTCCAGCGTGGGCGTTGCGCTTCTTGTCCGCGTAGTGTACGACCGAAGAAATCAAAATGAGCGTCGTCGAAGTTGGCACTTAAGTAAGGACTCATGTCCATCACCATTTGCGTCTTCAAATAATTCTTCCAAACGGGCAGTGGCGTAGCTTTCAATTGCTTCGCGATTTCTGCAAAAAACTTCGGCTGACCTACGATGCAGCTATCCTGATTTGTAATCTTGAGGTCGGTGAAAACTCCCTTCCAATCTACACCTGGAGTTGCTGTATTCAAGCTACTAATGCTCATTTTGTGATAAACATTATAAGGGTCACGCTGTTCCACTTTGGTCATGGAAGCGGCGGCAAGCGTTTCTTCAAGTTTGTATTCTGCCGCAGCATCCGCCGTAGCATTGCTATCGCCCATCAAAGTCATCAGCTTCACGAGATATTGCTTGTAGGCATCCCTGATTTTGGTACTGCGTGCATCTTTATTGAAATAGTAATCGCGGTCGGGCATGCCCAATCCACCTTGATAAAACTGGCAGATTTCGCGCGTCACATTCTTATCATCTGGAGAAATACCAAAGTTGAAAAGCGCATTGAGACCTACTGTGTGCTCCCGAGCTACTTCTTTTAGAATACCGCTTGGTTCCGTGATGGCATCAATATGCGCTAATTGGTCTTTCAGTGGCGTAAGACCAGCTTTATCAATAGCTACGGAGTCCATCCCACTTTTGAAAAGGTCGCCCACCATTTGGTCTTTAGTGCCTGCGGCAGCGTTGCTTTTTTCTGCTGTTAGCAGCAATTCATGCAAAGCCTTGTAATTGTTTTCCTGAAGTTCGTTGAATGAGCCCCAGCGCGTTTGGTCGGCAGGAATTGGGTTATTCTTCAACCAAGTGCCATTGGCATAGAGGTAGAAGTTGTCGCCTGGCTTCACCGTGGTGTCGATGTTTGCGGGATCCAGAAGCTTTACTGCACCTTGATTATCCGTATTTCCGGTGTCTTTACAGGCTGCGAGTGCAAGCACTGCAGAAACTGCAAGAATGGAATGTTTGAAATTCATGCTTTGTTTTTTGAAGTTGCAAATGTACAATATAGAAAATGCGAGTTAGGGTGAGGTCGTGGGGGAGATTGCGGATTGAAAATTTTTATAACAAATCAAAAATTGAGCTTAGGGCGT
>JBDTKK010000098.1:0-2935 GCA_039935335.1 Chitinophagaceae bacterium | reverse complement strand
AAATGGCTGGACTGCTAAAACAGATCAGTAAACAAAAAATCCTACAACGACCCGGGAGGCAGTTTAGCCGACGTCTCAAAAAGGGAGCATACAGAAAATATAAATGAACATTAAGTTAGTGCCATTAATCAACAAAGGAGTCGCCATACCAGTCCAATCAGAATATACAAGAATATCCATTACTATTGCTTTGGCGAACGCTTTTTAACCAACAAGTTTATATCTTGGATTTTTCGTCCCATTTCATCGTCTCTAGCTATTTGTTTTAAGTCATTTTCCAAACCCAATATGAGCAGCAACTGCGCATAGGTGGCCATTGCAACGCCCCCATTCCCTTTTTCTACCTGCCAAAGGGTAGTTCGGGTAATGCCGGCACGGTCAGCAACTTGTTGTGTCGTAAGCTTTCGCCGCAGTCGTGCAAGGCGAATATTCTCGCCTACTGTATCGAGTAGGGATTGAACTTTTGGCAAAAGAATTGTCGTACGTGCACCCATTTGTTCAGATTAATAAGCAAATTTATGGATTTTGCTCAATAATCTGAACACTATAACTTCTTGCTCAGAAATTATTGCTACAACTTTACCAATCCAGTAAAACTAAAAACGGCTTTTGACCTGAATAATAAAGGCTGTTCTTGTTTAAAACGCGGACGCTTATGTTGTGAATTTCGCAGACTGTTGAGTAGCACAGCGTACATCAATCTGGAACATTTCCTCTTAGGTTAGCATAATAATTCTCATTTTAATGAAGCTGCTTAAACGAGTTTTTAATCAAAGGGCATTGAGCGGAAGAGAATGTCGAACCTGCTAACTACTTGACCAGCTTGTCTTACAATCATTTTTTCAATGTAGTACAGACAATGCTAAAACACTAAAACCTGCGCGGGGCGCAGGTTTTAGTGTTTCGTGGAGCCGCTGGGAGTCGAACCCAGGTCCAAACAGGTGCATTGTAAGCTTTCTACATGCTTATTCACGGCATTGAACTTCGGGAAAGTGCCGGAGCCGGACAAACCAACTCTTCCCCTACTTCACTAGTGTTTTCATGCAAGAATCGTGAACCTTTCTTGCCCTATCCTGTATCTGTTTGAGTCGGCGGGCGCTGAAGCTACAGGCTGGCTTCGTGCGGCGGCCCAAATGGTTACCTAATCACTGATTAAGCAGCCATGGCATACTGAGTATTGCCATTCAAAGTTTGAATATTCAGATTTACGTGCTAATTATCCAACGCACGACATGCTTACACCTACCTTGCCCGCTGCTGTCAAAACCGGTCGGCCCCGGGGGAAATAAAAGGTAAAAATCAAAAGGTAAAAGGTAAAAACCCGCCTTGGGAAAATTTAAAAGAACAGCAATCAAACCAAGCCGACAAAACTACGAAATTGCAGCCGTATAATTGATTTCTTTTTTGCCGAATTCTACATTCTTTTCAAAGTTTTGACAAGTCTAAGACTTCCCGTCCCGCCTGCCCGCATCGCCTATGCCGAAGGCTTCGCACTCGCACTCCCCAAAGGTCATCGTTTTCCGATGCGGAAATATGAACTCATTCCTCAAGCCCTGCGCTACGAGGGCATTGCAGCCGATCGTGATTTCTTTTGTCCCGAAGAGTTGGAAGATGAAATTGCCTTGTTCACCCACACAGAAGATTACTGGAATCGATTTAAGAATTTAGAACTAACCGATCGCGATATGCGTGCCATCGGCTTCCCGCTTTCCTCAAAACTTATTGAAAGAAGTCGGAGAATAGCAAGAGGAACTATTGGCTGCGCACTTTGGGCGATGGCGCATCGCGATATTGCCCTCAACACCGCCGGTGGCACGCATCATGCCTTTGCAGGTCATGGCGAAGGATTTTGCTTGCTCAATGATTTTGCTATTACCGCAAACTATCTTTTGAACGCCAATCTTGTACAGCGCATTCTGATTGTGGATCTGGATGTACACCAAGGAAATGGGACGGCGAAAATCTTTGAAAATGAACCGCAGGTCTTTACTTTCTCCATGCATGGACAGCATAATTATCCTTTTAGAAAAGAAAAAAGTGACCTTGATATTGCACTTTCCGATGGCATTCTTGGCAAAGAATATCTTGAAATCCTTGCTCAAAGTCTTCCTGAATTATTGGATAATTTCCAGCCCGAAATTGTCCTTTATCTAGCCGGAGTAGATGTGTTGGCTACCGACAAATATGGCAAGATGAAACTCTCACAAGAAGATTGCTACGAGCGGGATTTATTCGTTTTTCAGGAATGCAGAAAACGAAATATTCCGGTAGCGGTGAGCATGGGCGGAGGCTATAGTCCGGAGATAAAACATATTGTGAGTGCGCATGTCAATACGTTTCGGGCGGCTTTGGGACATTGAGGAACTATTGTACTTACTCCTGCAAAGTTTGTAGCGAAAAAGATTTTGGAGGAAAGTTGGGATTGCAGAAATTGGGAGTAAATTTGGCGTATAGCGAAAAGCAGATTAATGAGGAATTGAAGGTTTTGGGGCTAAGAATTGTGAACCGGTTTGGGGATGGGATATATTAAAACAATACAAAAAGTACGACAAAACTTTCGTAAATTTGAGAGTAAGCGGTCATTGTAAAGCGGCACTCCAATCATCAAAGAACAAACAGATTTTTTAATAATAAATAGACAAAATAATTAGAAAGTGGAATTTTCACCATTCAACAATATTGTCAAACTCTGTCTTCAAGGTATGGAAATGGAAGAAAAAGGCAAACCTGAAGAAGCCAGTAAATTATTTCTGCAAAGCTGGAACGAAGCTACAAACGACTTTGAAAAATTTCTTGCAGCTCATTATTTAGCCCGACATCAAAAAACTGTCTCCGACAAATTAAAATGGCTCGAAACGGCTTTGGAGTATGCTTTAAAAATAAATGATGATACAGTTAAGAGTGCTTTCCCTTCTCTTTATTTAAACATTGCCAA
>JBDTKK010000097.1:0-7903 GCA_039935335.1 Chitinophagaceae bacterium | reverse complement strand
CCCAACATGGGCAAACTTGGATGCCCGCCTATAAATTGGGAAAGCATACCGTAGGGTTTATGGATGGCGAAGTAGCGGTGCATTAAAGCGTTGAGTTCATTTTTCGGACAGCAAATTTTACAATAAGGTTTTAACTTTCAAACTGGAAGATTATTACTTTTCTGAAAAAGCGAAAGGAACAGTTTAACTCCCCGATTTGAACCCAAACCTACCGGTACATCATTATATGCCAAAGTAAAGTACTAAAAAATGCATGGCAATTAATCCGCGGATAGAAAAAGGCTTCTGCGAATTAAAGTTTGTAAACTGTCTTAAGCTTTTAACGTGGCCAAGTGGCCGCAAAATACCACTGAATATTGTAGCTGTCCACATAGTTGCCGCCCCCAACTAAATCCTGCGAATATTTAATGTAGATCGTATGTGGGCCCGACGCTCTTGGTTTAAATCTCAGCGTGCTGCCGTTGTAAATAATTTCGCCCTTAGCGTTCGTTACCTTATATTCAAAGCTTGCCCCAAATGGTGGCTGTTTATACTGCGTCTGGTTGAAAAAATCACCAGAATACACCCGCTCGTCAGCTACTAAATCCCAACTTAGGCATTGAACCCATTCCTTCCTTGTTACTGTCATGATTTTATTGGCAATGTCTTGCTGCGGGCGGCGAAGCTTATCTTTATAAGAGACTAGGAAGTCGGCAGCGGCCTGATTGAGCTCCTTGTTCTTATTTTTCTTGGCCAGCTTGGGATTCCATCTACCATTTCTCATGCACGATTGCACCATCCTTCCGTCATCGTAGATTGTTATCTTGTCAAAATTCTTTTCGTCATCGTAGTCCACTACAGCTGCAATTATTACATCGTCGTCAGGCACTTTTGCATCGCTGTTGCCGATATACCGCCAGCGAGCTTTTTTTTCGGTATAAATCCCTTTAAACTCGCCTTTATGGAAGTTGCCAGTTAACGTATCGATATTGTAATACCTGTCATATTTACCATCAGTTCTCGCTACCATATTCCCGATTTCCGGCTTCACCAGCCTCCCAGGCCCTTCAAACAAGCCGTCCTTAAAATCCCCAACATATACCTGAGTTACCCACGCACCTCTTATCGTATAGCGAGTACCATGGCCATTCCTGCAATCGCCGTTGGCACAGGAATCACGGGTGCTCTGGGCATAGCTTGCAAAGCTGTAGAGCAATAGGGAAATCAAAATGATATTGTATTTCATATTTTCTTGGATAGTTAAATAAAGGAAATTCCGGCTCTCTTAATCTGCATGTTTCGCAGCGATTACACTTAATCCAGTTGATGGCTGAGGGCATATACAAGTAGTTATCTGCCTACGGCGTTTCGATATATTATTTCCAACCTTCAGAACGCGGGCGCAGCTTGCCTTTGTAGGCTGCCAGGAAGACGTCAGCAGCTTGGTTGAGTGCTTTGTTGGTGGCCTTTTTTGTAAGCTCGCTATTAAATTTGTCATTCCTAAAGCACTTCAACTCCAATTGGCCGTCATCATAAACAGTCATTACATCGTAATTCCCTTTATCACTTAAATCATAAATATACCCGAGACGCCCCATGCTTTCTTTGACTAATTTTCTTACATAAATTCCGGTCACTTCGCCTTTGTGGAAAGTACCGGTCACCGTATCCTTTTCGCTAATCAGCATACCCTGCCCCTCAAATACGCCATTCTTAAAGCTTCCGATATAAATCTGGAAGACTGACTCAGCTCCTATACTATACCGAGTCCCCTGTCCGTTCTTGCAATCACCGCTGGCACAAGAGTCGCGGGTACTCTGAGCATGGCTCGAAAAGCCGTACAATATAAGGGCAATAAGAAGGATTATGTTTTTCATATTTTCTTCAAGGGTTGAATGAGGAGAATTTCTGGCTTTATTGATCTATATGCCCTGTACCATTGCAACGGGAGCACTTAGTATAGGCACCAAACACGGTGGAACGGTTACCATAGCGGTCAACTGCAGTAGCACCGCCCGTAAAGGTTTCATGGGTCTGGCCAAGGCAATGGCAAAAGGGACAACAAGGCTTATAGGCAGGTTTGCTGGAAGCGCTTTGCCTGCTATTATTTTGATAAGCAGCGTTCGGTTTGGGCTGCTGAGGAACACGCGCCATACCATTCACAAAAGGAATCGTCATGCCGTCGACTTTCATAGTGCCATTCTGTTCCCTACCTGAGCCATCATAGCTACCCGAATAGCTCGCCCCACTAGCAAAGGAATAAGTACCATTACTCATGTCGTTTCCCTTCCAGATGCCGCTAAAGGAATCGCCATTATTGAAATTAAAAGTGCCGCTGCCATCGCGCTTCCGATCTTTAAAGCGACCGGAATACTTACCGGAAGGGTACTTATATGTGCCGATACCATTTACACAATCGCCGGAGATACAACTAGAATCCTGAACAATTAAAGGCTTGTATTCGCCTGCTGCAACCTTTGTAATTCCTGCCAGCTTTCTACCGTCGTGGTAACGCACAGATTCCTGGCGGCCATTAGCATAAGTAATAGTACCCTCACCATCTTCAACTCCTTTACTAAAGTGGCCTGTATAAGTGTAATCATTGTAAGTCATGATGCCGGTACCATCAGCCTTGCTATCTTTAAATTCACCTTCGAATTGGCACCAGCCGAAATCATATTTCCCTTTGCCATTATTGCAATCTCCCGAGAGACATTGTGCATAAGTTACAATTGTGCAGCCTATAGAAAGGACTAGAAGTAATATTTTTCGAACCATTGCGGCTTGGGACTATTGAAAATTATTTTGAAGAAAGGGCTTTGGCCTTCGCATCATCAGCATCGGCAGCAGTATTATTCTTTTGAAAGCGAAAGATAGCGGCACGGAGCGAATAAAATAAATAGTTATCGGGCATTTTGCCAATTGCCGTATTAAGCGTGGAAATGGCGTTGGCGTAGTCGTCCAGGTTGCTATATGCAGTGGCTTTGAAAATATAGGCATCACTACTTTTCTCATCCATACTAAGCATCTTATCTGTAAGAGGAATGACTTCCTTATTGAGATCAAGTCCTATAAGCGCGAGGCACTTTACAGCCCGGTAAGGCAACATAACGCCATTTAGGGCAATCGCTTTTTCCGCCATCGGCAATGCTTTAGCAAATGCTTTCTCAGCATTATAGACGCGTGCCAATCCGTAATAGCCGTCAGCTAATTTACCGTTCAATATGATAGCTTTTTCAAAATCTGCATTGGCTAGTGCTGGATTTCCAGCATCTAAAAAAGCACTTCCACGGTTCGCCAGCATGTGATAATTCTCAGGTTCTACTTCTAAACCTTTAGTATAATCAGCAATAGCTGCGCTGCGATTACCTAACCTTATCTGCGTCATACCCCGCATATTGTACACCGAAGGTGTAACGCCACCTCCTTCAAGGAATTTGTCAAAATCCTTAAGCGCATCTTCATATCGACTGATGCCATAAAAAGCTGTGCCTCTCAAATTATAAGCCAATACCATCTGCGGGTTGGCCTGTAAAGCCTTGCTATAAGCGCCGATGGCTTGCTGAGGCTGGTTTTTTGCTTCCAGCGCTTCGCCGCGCAACACTTGTCCGTAAGCTAGCGTGGCATCTTTTGCAATAGCCGCGTCCATCAGGCTAAGGGTTTCTTCAGGCTTATTTACTTCGAGTGCAGCTCTGGCACGAGAAACCATAAACGCGGGATTATTTGGCTGCTGTTTCAACGCGTCACCAGCCATTTTGTAGGCTGAGGCAAAATCTCCTTTGGTATAGTAGAGTGCTGACAATTCGTTAATTACATTGCCATCGGTAGGACTGCCTTTAAGAATCGCATGGAAAGCAACAATAGCTTCGTCTGTCTTGCCTGCATGCTCGAGGTCCAGTGCGGCCTGCTGCTCTTTGGTTTGGGCGACAGCCATCCGCGGCATGCAGCAGCAATGCAGCGCCACAAGGCATATGCAGCTTCTGATAATAAATTTTCGGCTGAGCATAAACTGAAAGATTAAAATGGAATGTGTTTTGGGCGATAAATTGTAGGGTGCAAGATATCACGCATTGGTGCATTGTCAATACCCGAAATAAGGTATTTATTTCCAGGCCCATCAAAACATTAGATCTGAGGCTTATCGGTTGGCGTTTTCGCCCTGCTGCACGTACGGGTTTACAATAACAAACTGAACTTACTTGGTAATTTTGAATACTCGATAAGTCAACCTCATTTCTATTTTCAAACTGCTTTTTTTAGCCTTAGCCTATACAATTCACTCCATGCCGCTTGGGTTGCTTTTGTCGAGCTTTCCTAGCCAATTCATGACCAATTTTGCGCGAATCTTTAGGTCGTTTTACGCGACAAGCAATGAATTGAAGTGGCATCAAGCCGCCCCAAAGCATGTGTACCTTTCGAGAAGGGAAAGTTGAGCTCCCCCAACATGGGCAAACTTGGATGCCCGCCTATAAATTGGGAAAGCATACCGTAGGGTTTATGGATGGCGAAGTAGCGGTGCATTATTGATTTAGCGACATTTTTGCGTAGTAGCTATTTGCGCAAACTCTTAGACTTTTAAGCAGCAAGACTCAATATAAAACCCATATAAATCAAACTATTGTCATCGGAAGCGCGGTTCGAAAATGCTATTCAAATGATCGCAGCTTCAGTGTTCCCAAAATCTGCACAGGATAAGCATTGTCGTATTGGATTTGCGCGTACATAACAATGCCGATATCTTTATTCCAGTAAGACCGGTCACCATTTTCGTGCAGTATGCAAAACGTGTGATAGGTTCCCGCTGGAACTGTAATTACAGTATCAGCCGTCAAAATTTTATTGTATCCTGCAGTAGTGCGCGCACAACCGTATTGCGTAATAGATTCTCCTGTCTTAGGAGTTGCCGGAATCATCAGATAATCAAAGTAAGGACCCAGACCTATTACGTTGCAGTCTTCGCATTCATGACTATATAGGCCATCGACCCGTGTTTTAAGAATTCCATTTCCAAAAATATTGAAAATTTGCCCTCTTGCCGTTATGTCGGTATCGGGGATAGATTCGTAGAAGAAAAGCTCATCTGCAGAAGTTTGCCATTTATTTACCGTGAGCAAGCGATAATTCTGAACGTTAGAACTATCAGTAGTCCAGTCGTAGTAAAACCGAGAATGCGTTGTAAACCAGGCTGGTGGATCTGTGTTTGCCTTTTTACAACTTGCAAAACTGACGGCATAGACCATGGCCAACAACAAATTTTTGAGAAATCTTTTTTTCATGAACTCCGAATTGGGAGTAAAGTTCTTACTAAACTACCAGCCTTCTCTTGACAAATATTAAGTTCTTAGAAACAAGCCTTCGAGAGCCGAAGCTTCCAATTCTATTTCATAAAGCTCCAAAACCGAATTATTTTAAGGCTCTTTTTGGTAACCCAACTGTTCGCAACGTTTCATTTGCCTTATCAACCTTTTCTTGAAAAATAGGCATTGCTTTGTATTTTTTCAAAGAATTGTCAATACGGACAATGGGAATTTTCTTTTCGTTCAGTTCTTTAATTGTTTTCATTATAGCTTATTTTAAACTCTATTTTCTTGTGTACGTCTTACGACAAATGCAGTGTATTCTACGCCCTTTTCGAAATTTTCCCATTCTCCGTCTTTCAATCCATAGATTTCAAAGTCTTGTTTTACTTCATCAAAATACTTTGATATCCCTATTCTATAAAGCCTTGTCCTAGCTTGAGTACTTCCTGTAGCATAAACCCATGCATCTACTTCTTTATCAGTAAAGGAGTAAACTGCTGAAACAACTGTTGCCAAAACTTTGTCACTATCACCGTTGTTGGATACAACCTTATCATTAATTTCACCCGTTTCAAAATCTTTATCGCCAAAAGCAAGATTATAAAATCCGTTTAAGGTAGTCTCACTAAATTTAATTAATTTCTCAATACTACCTTTTATTCCTTCACTTGTGAATTCAAACACTGCCAATGACTCTTCAGCTTGCAATTCATATCTCGGCAATTTCATCCCAATAATCTAAGTTTCAAGACAAAGTTACGCTTTCTCTTTTCAGCTACAAATTTTGTAGAAACCATTGTAACAATGTTTAGGGATTTATAGTCAATTAGTCTCATGATTTTCAGTTTTACGACTGAAAATCAAAATCACTTAGCCATCCATCATCTTTCCCTCCCCTTTCATTTACCTTTGCCCCATGCTGCATGAAAATTTGGCAGAAGCTTCTCCTCTGAAGATTCACGATGAAACCCGTCAGGGTGAAGTTTTTGCTGTGCTTCAAGAGGAACCCAAGCTTCCCGGAAAGCATTTCTATATAGAGAGTTATGGTTGCGCCATGAACTTTGCGGATAGCGAAGTTGTGGCTTCTATCCTGCAAGGCGAAGGCTTTTCCGCCACGAAAAATGTGGACGATGCCTCCCTGATATTTATCAATACCTGCTCCATCCGTGAGAAGGCAGAACAAACGGTACGGCAACGGCTTACCACTTTCCGCAAGGCAAAGGAAGCTAATCCCGGTATGCTGATTGGCGTCTTGGGTTGCATGGCCGAGAGGTTGAAAACCAAGTTTTTAGAAGAAGAAAAGCTGGTAGATATCGTTGTTGGGCCCGATGCATATCGCAGTTTGCCGGGCTTGATTGAAGAAGCTAAAGGCGGCCAGAAAAGCGTTAATGTTTTGTTGAGTCGGGAGGAGACTTATGCCGATTTGTCGCCTGTACGGCTGGATAGCAATGGTGTTTCTGCGTTCGTAAGCATCATGCGCGGCTGCAACAATATGTGTACGTTTTGCGTGGTGCCGTTTACCCGCGGTCGGGAGCGCAGTCGCAATGTCCATTCCATCATGCAGGAATGTCGTGAACTTTTCGAAACCGGCTATCGCGAGGTCATCCTTTTAGGGCAAAATGTGGATAGTTATTATTGGCAGCCAGACAATCAAACCGAAGCTCCGGTCACCTTTGCTACCCTATTGGAAATGGTTGCAGGGATTTCGCCGACCTTACGAGTTCGTTTCTCCACCTCCCATCCCAAGGACATTACAGACGACGTCTTGTATGCCATGGCCGCGCACCACAATATTTGCAAGAATATTCACCTTCCTGTACAAAGTGGCAATACCCGCGTGTTGGAACGCATGAACCGAACTTATACCCGCGAATGGTATCTGCATCGCGTGCAGCGCATTCGCGAGATTTTGCCGGATTGTGGCTTGAGTACCGATGTGATTACGGGATTTTGTACCGAAACGGAGCAAGAACATGCCGATACTTTGAGCCTGATGGCGCAAGTTGGTTTTGACTACGCCTACATGTATTTTTATAGTGAAAGGCCGGGTACTTTGGCGGCACGCCGATATACCGATGATGTGCCTGAAAGCGTAAAGAAACGTCGACTTCAGGAAGTGATAGAAATACAAAATGAAAGCAGCAGAAAGGCTTATGCTGGCGATGTGGGCAAGGTTTGGGAAGTGTTGATAGAAGGAGATAGCAAACGCAGTTCAGAGGATTGGAACGGAAGGAATACCCAAAATAAAATGGTGGTTTTCCCGAAGGGAAATGCGAGTTTGAAAAAAGGAGATTATGCGCAGGTTTTGATAGAAAAGGCGACACAAGGCACGCTCATTGGCCGCATTGTGGCGGATTGATTTTTATAGTAGGAAGGGATTTTAGAATAACACTCACACGCAATAAAAGACAGCAATATTTCAATGGATACACAAAGCATCAAAGCACGATTCGGGATTATTGGCAATGCCCCTGCGCTGAACCATGCGCTGAATGTAGCAGAACAGGTTTCTAACACCGATTTGACCGTGCTTATCGTAGGCGAAAGTGGTGTGGGCAAGGAGGTTTTTTCCAACATTATCCATAGCCTTTCCGCACGCAAACACAATCCTTTTATCGCCGTGA
>JBDTKK010000096.1:0-3909 GCA_039935335.1 Chitinophagaceae bacterium | reverse complement strand
TGTTTTCTTCGTGCGAATAACTGAATATGCCTACGCGGTCAAAGCGTTGTGCCACTAAGAAGTTCTTCAAAGTCTCTACATCATCCAAAGTCTCGCCAGGGAAGCCCGCAATCAAAGTAGTTCTTAGGCAAATGCCCGGAACAGTCTCGCGTACGGCCAGTAATAACTCCTCCATTTCTGCCTTGGTAATATTCCGGCGCATGGCTTTGAGCATTGCATCCGATGCGTGTTGCAGCGGCATGTCGAGGTAGTTGCAGATGTTGTCCCGCTCCCTCATCACGTCCAATATTTCTAACGGAAATTTAGATGGATAGGCATAGTGCAGGCGTATCCAATGCAGCCCTTCGATATCGCTCAAATGTTTCAGCAAATCGGGTAGGGCTCGGTGTTTGTAAAGGTCAAGGCCGTAGTAAGTAAGCTCTTGCGCGATGAGCATGATTTCCTTCACGCCACGACGTACGAGGGCTTTGGCTTCAGCCACAATCTCTTCGATGGTTTTGCTCACGTGTGCGCCGCGCATGAGCGGGATAGCACAAAAAGCGCAGGTGCGGTTGCAACCTTCGGCAATCTTGAGATAAGCATAATGCGAAGGCGTGCCCAAGAGCCGCTCTCCAATCAAATCCTTCTTGTAATCAGCATTAAATTGCTGAAGCATGAAGGGTAGTTCCATCGTACCAAACCAGGCATCTACTTCGGGTATTTCCAGCGCCAAATCTTGGCGGTAGCGCTCGCTTAAGCAGCCCGTTACGAAGACTTTATCCAGTTTGCCGCGTTGTTTCAGAGCCACTTGTTCCAGAATGGTATTGACGCTTTCTTCCTTGGCTTTGTCAATAAATCCGCAGGTGTTGATTACTACAATGTTGTGGTCGAGTTTGGTGTTTTCGTGGACGGCGGCGATGTCGTTGGCAATCAATTGTCCGCTTAATACTTCGCTATCTACCAGGTTTTTGGAACAACCGAGGGTAATGATATTGACCTTGTCTTTCTTTAATGTTTTTGCTTTCACGGCGATGCTTTCTGTCTTTTGGGGGCTATTGTCCTAATGGATTTGTGTTTTTTTCGTTTTGGTGTGCCAAGTTGCCCAACATGTTCATCAATAAACTGGTCAAGTGTTCTGGTCTCCGGTTTTGTCAGTATAATAGGCGGCTTTCTAATATTTCTGCGTTAGGCGTTTTCTGCACCTTTTTGAATGAGCTTCTATTATTCTTGAAAGAAACTTGTTATAATTCCTACTCTATTTGATACTAAAGATGGATATTGCACCTATTTTCCAATCGGCTTAATTTTACTTTCAGCCAAGCGATTTTTTATATAGGCCTTCAGTTGCTCGAACGTCATGCCCTGTGTTTCTTCGCTGATTTTCGCCCGAATTTCCCGCATCATTTTCACAGCGTCAAACGCCTTTTCTTTTTTAGTGGTCTTCATAATTGATTAAATCTTTAGGACTTCTTATTTCTAGAATTGAATAACCTAATCGCATGTTCACAGAATTATAGCCTTTTATTCTTTCCAAGTTTACAATATGTTTAAAATTCCAACTCGCCAACACATCTACCTTGTTTATTGTCGCTAATGCAATATGCCGACAATCCTCTAAACTTGTCTTCCCGACAACCTTTTCAGAAATATAGGTATCTGCAAGGTTGATTGCTTCTTCCGTTAATTCCACACTTTCAAACTTCTCTGCTGAATACTTATAAAGTAGTTCACGAACATTAATTGGTGCATTGATCAACTCAAGGCTAAGTAGGTCAGAAACGACAAAGATAATCTCATTCTTTTTGAGCCTTTCGAATAAGGCAATAGTTGCGTCATTAAACTCTTTGTCGAAATAGCCACCTACAACAGAAGTGTCAATATAAATCCTTTGTTTCATTCCTACCTAATTCTTCCTGTTTGCCGTTTGGCGTAGGCTCCAGCCTACGTCATAATATCTTGTAGCCCCGTTTGCCGTAGGCTCCAGCCTACGGCATGTTATCCCGTAGCCTCTGGCTACACAATCTCTACTTCCTAAAAAATATCCTCACTGGCACGCCCGAAAAATTGAAATGACTTCTCAATTTATTCTCCAAGAAATTCCGGTATTGCTCCTTAATCGCATCAGGGTGATTGGTGTAGAAAGCAAAGGCTGGAACAGGTGTCGGCACCTGACTCACATACTTTATTTTTACAGAATGCCCGCGCATCAATGGCGGTGGAAAACGCTCAATCTCCTTGCCCATCACATCATTAAGATGCGAAGTTCCTATCCTGCGACGACGGTTTTCAAACACCTCAATCGCCTTCTCCATTCCCTGGAAAATACGCTGCTTCTCCGTGGCGGAAATAAAGATAACCGGCACGTCGGTAAACGGCGCAATCTTATGTTTCAAAGCCTTCTCATAATCGCGGGCAGTATTGGTTTCCTTAACTACAAGATCCCATTTATTCACCAACAGCACAATCCCTTTTCCTTTTTTCGCAGCCAAGGCAAAGATACTCACATCCTGCGCGGTAAACCCTTTTTCAGCATCTATCAGCAACATACAAACATCCGCCTCGTCCATGGCACGGATGGCACGAATTACAGAGTAAAACTCAAGGTCTTCATGTACGTTTTTCTTCTTTCTGATGCCCGCAGTATCTATTAAGATGAAGTCGCGGTTGAACAGATTGTAGTGCGTGTGAATGGTATCTCGCGTGGTGCCTGCAATATCAGAAACGATAGTTCTTTCCTGACCAACAAGCGCATTGAGCAAGGTGCTTTTCCCTGCGTTCGGCTGACCGATTATCGCAAATTTAGGTACGACATTTTCGTCGATAGCTTCCGCGTCCAAAGGTATTTCGGGCGTGGGGATATAGCTCGTTATCTGATCCAGAAGGTCGCCGGTACCGGAACCTGCAATGGAAGAAACGAAGAAGGTGTGGTCGAAGCCGAGGCCGTAGAATTCATTGGCCATCAATGCACGCTGCGGATTATCCACTTTATTCACCACCAACATCACAGGTTTATTGCCACGACGCAGGAGCTGCGCCATGTCTTCATCTTGTCCGGTGATGCCTGTCAAAGTATCGACAACGAAGATGAGTAGATCTGCTTCATCGAGCGCGATAATTACTTGTTTCTTGATTTCTATTTCAAAAATATCATCACTACTGGAGACGAAACCGCCGGTGTCAATTAGGTTGAATTGCTTACCATTCCAGTCGGCAACGCCGTATTGACGGTCGCGGGTCACGCCGCTTTCATCGTCGACGATGGCTTTTCGCTGTTCTAGCAATCGGTTGAAAAGGGTGGACTTGCCCACGTTGGGCCGGCCTACTATGGCAACGGTATATCCGGGCATAATGTATTGGTTTTTGAAATTGGCGGCAAAAGTAACCGCTTCCAGCAGCATATCCGCTTCTTATTTGCATTTCTACCTAAAGATTAGCAAACGGGGTTCAAAGAATCCGTGCCAATACTTGTTAGGAATATCCACATCATCCACCCACAGCGACTTTTGTCATCCCCGAAGGGGGACTTTTTAAAAACATAAGGTTCTTTGTGTAGGAATAGATCCCGTTCCGGGAAGACAAAAGATTGGGACATAAAGAACGCGACGAAAAATACCCGCAACAAAAACTCAAATCAACTTTGGAATACTGCAAAGAATCTATCTACCAAAATCTCACTTTCATTTTATCACCCGCAGCTCCACTCTTCGGTTTCTATTGGCGTCATCTTCTGTGCGCTCTGGGAAAATAACCGGCTTGCGATGACCAAACCCCTGACATTCAAAACGCTTGGTATCCAATCCGCGCTTCACCAGATAATCACGAATGGCCCTTGCCCGATTAAGCGATAAAGTCATCGTATGCGAGTCTTCGTCATTGGCATCTACGAGCTCGGGAGGAATACAGCATACGTGCCCTTCAATGTTGACTCTA
>JBDTKK010000095.1:0-13743 GCA_039935335.1 Chitinophagaceae bacterium | reverse complement strand
AATGATAGCAATGTTACTATTGAACGATGTTACGTGAATGCTCCGATTGTATTTGGAAATGGAGCCAATATAGATTGTGATCACGACACCGTTAGACAGTGCGTATTAACTAGCAGTATAACTTGTCAACCATCAGGTGGAACGTTTAGTGCAATGGGGGAAATGGTTTACAATAACATTTTTGATGCTGGGATAGATTTCACCACAAATTTATCAAAAACATCAGGCTATTTCATTAATAATGACTTTTTATACCCTGCTAACTTTTCTTTGCAAAATGGTGTTTTTCAAAACAACATATTTTACAGCCCGACTTTTGCTGCCTATGGCACTTCAAATTATTTTGCCAACAATATAGTTAGTACCACCAGTGCTGCCAGCGATATAGATACAGGAAATAGCAATCAATTTAGTATTAGCCCCGCCGCTGTGTACGTAAATACAAACGCCTATCCATACAACTCGTTCGGCACCCCGCCCGCAGGTCTTTCCCATGATGGACAATTTCAGCTATTGAGCAGCTCGCCTGCAATTGGAGCAGGATTCCTCAATAGTGTCACCGTGGATTGTGGCGCATTTGGCGGTGCGGCACCATATGTACTCTCTGGGATGCCCGATATCCCCAGTATTTATTCGTTGACTGTACCTAAGCAGTTAAGCAATGGTACTATAAACATGTCCATTTCGTTAAGCGCTGCATCCCATTAGCAGTAGAGTATTTCTTTGTGGGTTAAGGATACTCACAGCTTATAACAAATAAAATTGGCGTAATGAAAAGTGTATTTATAGGATTAGTAAGTGTTGCCGCTTCCTTGTGTTCCTTGCAATCTAGGGCACAATTGACCGCGCCAGCCAACTTTAATCTCCCGCAAAATAGCTCCCCGGCCAATGTTAGCGCTGCCGAATGTTTTTTTGACAATGACCCAGGTTTAGGGCTAGGTACTTCTATTTCTATCACCTCAGGTACCGCTGTTTCTGCAAATAGTGTATCTATTCGAATTGATACGCTTTCTACTGGAATACACCGATTCTACACACGCGTTAAAAATACAAATGGTTCTTGGGGTATGACAAATGAAGCGAACTTTTTTATAGAACCCGGGGCGAAACTTATTCCCGCAAATCTCACAGCAGCAAACGTTACTGCAGTTGAATATTTTATTGACAACGACCCAGGTTTGGGGCAGGGTATCTCTATTCCCATCACTTCAGGTTCTGATGTTTCTGCAAATAGTATCGCTATTCGAGTAGATACCTTTACTAGTGGGATACATAGATTTTACACGCGTGTGGAAAATGCAGATGGTTCTTGGAGTATGACAGACGAAGCGAATTTTTTTATAGAACCTGGGGCGAAACTGATTCCTGCAAATGCAACGACTTCCACAATCACTACTGCGGAATACTTTGTTGACAATGATCCCGGCTTAGGGCAAGGTATCGCTATTCCCATAACTCCTGGGTCTAATGTTTCTGCAAATGGTATCGCTATTCGGGTAGATACCTTTACCACTGGAGTACACCGGATATACACGCGTGTGAAAAACACAAATAGTTCTTGGAGCACTACAAAAGAAGCTAACTTTTTTATCATTCCTAAAATCGGACTTCCGGCCAGTGCTCCAATTGGAGACATTGTAAAATTGGAATATTTCTTTGACACTGATCCCGGCTTTGGAAATGGCCAAACCTTATCCATCACGCCCACAACAAATTTGAATAGTTACGGCTTTAGCGCCAATATCAGTAGTCTGCAACACGACACTACGCATACATTGTATCTCCGTGTTGATGATGGGTGGTCTCAAACAGTGTCAACAACCTTTAATCTTTTCAGGCCACTGCCCTTGCAAATCATTTCCTTTACTGCACAATTGCAGCAAGATAATAGTGTTGCTCTTCAATGGAAGACGTCCATAAATGATAACGCCGACTTTTTTACGATTCAACGGACGACTGATGGTATATCCTATTCCGGTATTAATATAAAGGACGTGAGGAGCAATTCCGGAGATGGAAATTGGTACAGTTTTGTTGATCAAAATGCGCCGTCCGGTAAAGTCATGTATCGGATAGAGCAAACCGATAAGAGCGGACAACCTAGCTATTCGGCTATACAAGCCGTAATCATTCCTTCTTCAAAATCACTGTTTTATCTAGTCAACAACCCTACAAGTTCCATATTGCAAGTTCACCGATCCAATGCCGACGTGCCGGGTCAATTTGAAATTTTGGCGGTGGATGGCAGGCTTATTACTCGAGTACCCAGTTCTGGCGACGTTCTTCAGCGAATCGATATCTCTAATTTACCTGATGGGACTTATTTACTATTCTACAACAGTGCTGAACAGCAACAAAGTTTGAAGTTTGTGAAGAATTAATCCTATAAATCCTCTCTTTTGCACAAAACTCGCTCGGCGTAGTCTCCAAACTACGCCGCCGTGGAAAGCGGTCTTTGACCGAATATATATTCCGCTGCGTCAATTGTAATTGTGTCACCAACCACAAGTGCCCCACTGGTTAGTCCTGCGCAACAGAATAAATCCCCCATATTACCCAGATTTCCGCTCGGCGTAGTCTCTGACTACGTCGCTGCGGAAAGCGGTCTCCGACCACATATGCTGCGTCAATTGTAATTGTGTACTCAAACACAAGTGCATTCGTAAACTTTGCCCGCTCGGCATAGCCCCACTCCAGCAAGCATATGGCCTACGCGCCGCTGCATTGCCCTACTTATGGATTTGTAAATTAGATTTGTTCCTTTTTGTTGAGATTTGCTATTATAAAAGGAAGCGTCCGCAAGTTTAGCGCGTGGCGTCCGCAAAGTTAGCCTGAATGTGAGTGGCCTGGCACGCGGCTTTCCTACTTCTGAAATCTCAACTGCAATATCATTTTTCAATCCGCCTTTATTAATCAAATCCGCTTAGAAGATGGTTTCTTGTATCTTCCCTCAAACTGGCAGGACACAGGCTTACCCGCCATTGTTGCGAGAGCGTTGCCGATAATTCGTTCGCTTTTCGCCTTAAAAAATAAAGACTTATAGAGCATGCTTACGGAAGCCGTGCGATCTCGATTCAGCCAGAAAATACCGCTGCAAATTTTACGTTTTAAAACCCAACCCTAAGGCTACGCCCCCACACGTTTTACCTTTTGATTTTTACCTTTTACCTTTCTCCTGACCTACCTTTGCGCCCGTGGAAAAACTAAAAAGACTTGCTATCCTCGGCTCTACTGGTTCCATCGGTACGCAGGCCTTGGAAGTG
This sequence comes from Chitinophagaceae bacterium, assembly GCA_039935335.1. Lineage (GTDB taxonomy): Bacteria > Bacteroidota > Bacteroidia > Chitinophagales > Chitinophagaceae > UBA1952. The sequence goes on along the minus strand of JBDTKK010000095.1, from coordinate 10,480 downwards.
GTACGCGCCAAGCCCGATTATTTTGAAGTTGAGGTGCTTTCTGCGCACAATAATGCGACCTTACTCATCCAACAAGCCATTGAGTTCAAGCCCAATGCTGTGGTCATTACCAACGATTCGAAGTATCAGGAAGTAAAGGATGCGCTGGCTTCATTACCTATAAAAGTGTTTGCCGGAGAGACAGCTTTAAATGAGGTGGTGCAATGGGATACTGTAGATGTAGTGCTGGGTGCTATTCTTGGCTTTGCCGGTCTCAATTCCATTCTTGCTGCCGCAGATGCCGGAAAACATATTGCCTTGGCCAACAAAGAAACTTTGGTAGTTGCTGGTGAGTTGGTGATGCGTCGGGCTTACGAAAAACATGCGCGAATCATTCCGGTAGATAGCGAGCATAGTGCCATCTTCCAGTGCCTTGTGGGCGAAGATTTGGAGCGTATCGAAAAGATAATTCTCACGGCATCCGGCGGACCATTTTTAGGAAAGAAGACCAACTTCTTAGTCAATGTAAAGGCCAGCCATGCGCTGCAACACCCCAATTGGGTGATGGGTGCGAAGATTTCTATTGACAGTTCTACCTTAATCAATAAAGGCCTCGAAATGATAGAGGCGAAATGGTTGTTTGGCCTCAAAGACGAGCAGATAGAGGTAGTGATACACCCACAAAGCGTTGTACATTCTTTGGTGCAGTTTTGCGATGGGTCGTTGAAAGCACAACTTGGGTTGCCGGATATGAAATTGCCCATACAATATGCAATGGCCTGGCCAGAGCGGCTTTCCAGCGATTGGAAGCGATTTAGATTTAAGGATTATAGCAAGCTCAATTTTGAAGAACCCGATATCAAGACCTTCCGCAACCTAGCTTTGGCAAAGGAAGCGATGGTGCGCGGAGGCAATGCTCCTTGTGTGTTGAATGCGACTAACGAAGTAGTTGTCGATGCGTTTTTGCACAATAAGGTTGGCTTTCTAGAGATGAGCGATATCATTGAGCAGGTATTGGACATCGTTCCTCTGGTAATGAGTCCCGACTTGCAAACTTTAATAGATAGCGATGGCGAAGCGCGGATGCATGCCCAGCAATTGCTCAAGAAAAGCCAGCTTTCTCACTACTAATAATTTTCATTTTCACGCAAAGGCGGAAGCCTAAATTTGCCGTGTTAAAAAAGCAGATAAACCCGCGTTGTTCGCGGCATTCCCAATTATTTAAAGGCTCCAGATTTGCATACCCAACTTCTTCTTGCCGGCACCCAATGGGCGCAGCTTTTCGTTGCGCTTTCCGCGCTGATATTGCTCCACGAAGGCGGCCATTTCCTCTTCGCAAAACTTTTTAAAACCCGCGTCGAGAAATTCTACCTCTTCTTCGATTTTCTTTTCCCTTTTTCAGGATTGCTCAATTTTTCCCTTTTTAAATGGACGAAGGGTGGCACGCAATATGGCATCGGCTGGTTTCCTCTCGGAGGCTATGTGAAGATTGCCGGCATGGTGGATGAGAGCATGGATAAAGATGCTTTGGCCAAGCCACCGGAGCCTTGGGAATATCGCTCAAAGCCAGCCTGGCAGCGGCTTTTGATTATGCTTGGAGGTATCATCGTAAACATTTTTACGGCCATTCTGATTTACATGTTTGTGTTCGGCGTGTGGGGCGAAGATTACCTCCCTGTGCAGAATGCGAAGTATGGTATCATGACGGACAGTCTGGGCGAGAGCATTGGTTTACGCAATGGCGATAAGATTGTAAGCATCGATGGAAAACCTGTGGAGCGTTTCAACCGCATCATGGGCGATTTGATTCTAAATCAGGCCACATCATTGGAAGTTTCGAGGGACGGAGAACTAAAAAAGTTGCCCATCCCAGCCGGCACGATTCGCAAGATTTTGAAAGGTGATAAGGAAATTATTGCGCCGCGCGTACCAACGGTTGTGGCTGAAATTGCACCTCATAGCGAAGCAGCCAACATGAAGCTACGAGCTAACGACAGCATCATTGCAATCAATGGAAATCCTGTCTTTTTCTTTGATGATGTGCGCAATCAAGTGGAACAGTTGAAAGGACAGCCCATACGGATTTCGGTGATGCGCGGTAGCCAATTAGCTGTTTTGGATGGCAAGGTGGGAATTGATGGTAAGTTAGGTTTCGCACGTTTTGGCGAAGATCGATTCTTGGAAATGGCGCACATCAAATATGGCCCAATAGCAGCCATAGGCAAGGGTTTCAGCTTCACTTGGCATCAGTTTGCTAATTATCTGGCGCAGTTCAAAATGATATTTACTTCGAAAGAAGTAAAGGCTTCCGAGAGCCTTGGCGGCATCGGCACTTTTGCAAAAATCTTCCCGACGAGCTTTGATTGGCACAGCTTTCTGATGTTGGTTGCTTTCATCTCCATCATCCTTGCGTTTATGAATTTACTGCCCATTCCCGGGCTGGACGGCGGCTATGTCATCTTCCTGCTTTACGAGATAATTACCGGTCGGCAGGTGAAGGAAAAAGTGATGGAATACGCCACCACTGTGGGCTTGGTACTGCTGCTAGTATTGATGCTCTATGCTAATGGACTGGATGTGTTTAGAGCGTGGTTTAAGCATTAAGAGCAAGTATTAAGTATCAAGATTAGCAAACAGTGAGGGGTGGTGCTTGGTTTGCAAGTACCCTTGATTCTGGAACGATGAAACCGATGAGGATTTTCATAATGGTTATTTTCTATTTTTCTGAATGATTGCTTTTGGTTGCTCTCCTTCGGTACAAAGGTTTGCGCATCAGCGAGCGAAAACGAAAGTTGAACTGCTGAAATAAGGATACGAAACTGCCAGATTTGGAGGGGGAGAAATACCCAATATCAGCAGTAAAAAGAAGCATTCTATAAAAAATATTTAGAAATCAATCTATGAGAGATATTGTATGGCGAAAGTAAGAGAAAACTATTTGTAAGTCGAAGATTGATACGTAGAATTACGCAAAATGAGCGTAGAACTACGGGAAAGTGTTTAAGCGGAATTGGTCTAAAGCCTTACTGGGCGCAGTTTTCATAACAAAAAACCAATATGTTCCAAATAAGCCTAAGCTTGCAAATGGACTTTGCTGTTCTACTTTTGCGCTTCCCTATAAAAAATGAAAGCTATTAAAAAATATACTGAATCCATTCTGACTTGTGTGAGCACTGTTTTAGTGTTGGTATCATTCAATTCTTGCAATTCTTGCAACAATAATACCAAAGGCAAAGGAGCTGGCCTGCAAAAATCTGCGTCTGAAGGATACATTTCTACATTTACCCTAGACCCATGCGTATATGTAAATACGCCTCCAAGTTGTGATACTTGTGGGACGGGCAACACCACTCAATGTGACATAGATCTTGATTGCCAACACAAAATCCCTGATAATATGGTTAAAAGTTACAAAGACCGCATATTAGGAGATGCCTATCTGTTTACCCCTCAACAAGTGAAAGACTCAATTGCCAACACACCTTGCACCTATAAATTCGTTATGCAAATAACTCCTCAAGGGGATGGTACTATGTCTATGAACTTATTTTGTACTGACGCACCAGTTCCTGACACCTTGGCTCGTATGTTTCCGGTTACCCTAATTCAACACCTCCTACCTCCCGATTTAAATACGATAGACAGTTTTGAATTCTATTGGCTAAAATCGCCAAAAAATTGTAGCAACCATGAAAGTATCTTGATGGCCGTAAAAAACAATTCGCCAAGAGGTTATGACTTCTATGACGTAAGCATTCCTCCAGATTTTAACTAAAAATCCAACGACAAAGCAGCAATTTTGAAGTATGAATCTACTTCAGCCTTAAGGGGAATTATACCCTCTTTGCAAGACCCAAAACATCACAAATAACCTACACAACGCTCTAACATTTGAGAGCCATTTCATTATATTTTGAACTTATTAATTTCAATAATTGCCATTTCCGTATTTTCGGCACTTCTCCCTGTCATAATTGGCTATAAGGAGCGTAGCATATTATGGTATTATGCGGTCATTGCTTTCATTGCCGACGTTTTTGGAATCTTTTGCCACTATTATAGGTATTCTAGTAGTTGGACGGTTGATATTTTCTTTTTACTGGAATGGCTTCTGATTTCCCAATACCTAATTCTTAGTTGCTTTACTGGAAAATCAAGGTTTTATGCTAATATCATTTCCATCTTAGTAGCTTTATTGTATATCATACAGACACTCGTACATGGTCTAAATGAGCCGAATCTACAAGGTGCTGCCCCATTCTATGTATTTTACATTTTAGGGGCAATGGTCGCATTCTATCGAGTAACTCAAAATATCGAAATTATCCAAATCGAAAAATCGCCAATCTTTGTGTTCAGTACAGGGTTACTACTCTATGCTTCTGGTTCATTAATAATGATACTCCTAAAACGGTATCTAGATGAAGCTAACGAAAGTTTTAGTGCTTATATGTGGATTGTTCACGATGTCCTAAATGTCATTAAAAATGTAGCGATTGCATTTACGCTACATTTACAGAAAAGGAAGCCATTGTGAGCAACTTAGAATACGCAGTAATTATCCTGGTTGCCGCATTTCTGCTACTTGCCATTGGCATCATCCTCTTCGTAACCCTCTACCAACGCCGCGTCATCAATCATCAAATTGAAATGCGGGAGTTTAATCGTCAAAAACAGTTGGAACTAATGCAAGCTTCCATCCGCAGCGAAGAAGAAGAACGGATGCGTATTGCCAGTGAGCTGCACGATGATGTGGGTGCGACACTTTCCTCCATCAGGCTATTTCTTACCCAGGCAGGCCGCCAAGCAGATAACACAAAGCTCATCTCCCAAAGTAAGGACTTACTCGACCAAAGCATCCAGAAAATCCGCGACATTTCGCATCAATTGCAGCCCGGTACTTTACAATATCTTGGCTTGAAAAAAGCCCTACAATCCTTTGCAGAAACAATTAACCGAGCTGGTGCTATCCATATTGACTTCGAAATAACTAAAGATGCATGGCCAGAACCGGATGCACAAACATCTTTGTCGGTTTATCGTATTATCCAAGAATTGGTCAACAATATCATCAAACACTCTGGAGCTTTGCAAGTTCATATAGCGGCCATCATTTCCAAAGGACATCAATGTATTGAAATTACCCACAATGGCAAAGGGCTAATGGAAGATGAATACAAGGAATTATTGTTTAAAAAAGGTGCATTGGGTTTGAAAAACATTGAAAACCGACTTAAGTCTTCTAACCTTACCCTGATATTCCCGACAATAGTCGATAAGAAATACTGCATCCAGTTGCGTCTCCCTCCAATATCGGTAAACCTTCCAAATGAAAACACATGAACCAGACTATCCGATACATCATTACAGACGACCATACTGTCTTCCGTCAGGGTCTTAAACTCGTACTGAGCGATGATGCTTCACTGTCGCTTCAGGCCGAGGCGGGAGACGCGCTACAGTTGTTGGAAATCTTAAAACTGGAGCAGCCTGACGTTATTTTGCTGGATATTAAGATGCCGGGAATGGACGGGATGGAAGCGACTAAAATCATTCATGAAAAATACCCGGAAGTCAGGATTCTTATTCTCACCATGCACGACGATGAGCAGCTAATTCTACATCTCTTAGAGGCTGGTGCCAGCGGCTATTTAATAAAAAATGCAGATGCCGAAGAGATAAAACTCGCGATGCATGCCTGTAAGGAAAATGGCTATTATTTTAGCGATTACGTGAGTAGCCTGATGCTCAAAACCCTCGTGCATAAAAAGACAGCTAACCCGAAATTCAAAAAGGAGATTGAGCTAACCGAGCGTGAGCTGGAGGTGTTGAAGTTGATTTGCGAAGGCCTCACCGCAATAGAAATCGGCAAGCAGATTTTCCTTAGTCACCGCACGGTAGAAGGTCTCAAAGCAGGATTATTGGAAAAGATTGGTGCACGCAACATCGCTGGCCTCATAATGTATGCTGTCAAGCAGGGGATAGTGGAGTAGGATTCAGCAATTTGCGTAGAATTACGGGAGCAATTTGCGTAGAAATACGCTTGTCTGGTGATTGGGTTGTAGCTTTCTTTGCATCGACAATTAATGAATGATTTGCACTGTTTGTTTCGTCAACCTAATACTGTAGGCTCACAGCCCCTATAAACCCACCTATTACCCTTCCTTTTAAAACATTAACAAGCACCAAATTCCCACAAGCCAAGCTTCCACCGTTTAGATTGTTTATTTTTGACCGTTTCCGCAACAGCGGAAGACATTTTTACGCATGGATGTAATAGAAGCAGGTCCGCTCTTAGCTGGAATTGATTCCCCTGAAGATTTAAAGAAAATCCCCCTCGAACAACTCCCTCAGGTAGCAGCAGAACTGCGGCAATACATCATCGATGTGGTCAGCGTATATGGTGGGCATTTTGGTGCCAGCCTCGGTGTGGTAGAACTGACGGTGGCTTTGCATTGGGCGCTCAACACACCGGACGACCAATTGGTCTGGGATGTGGGCCATCAGGCTTACGGTCACAAAATTCTTACAGGTCGGCGCGAGCAGTTTTACACCAATCGCAAATATGGCGGGCTTTCCGGCTTTCCTAAAAGAACAGAAAGTAAGTACGATGCCTTTGGCGTTGGCCACTCTTCCACCTCCATTTCCGCAGCACTCGGCATGGCCATGGCTTCCCGTTTGAAGGGTGAAATGGAGCGGCAACATGTTGCTGTAATTGGCGATGGAGCTATGACGGCAGGCTTGGCCTTCGAAGCCCTCAATCATGCAGGCGTAAGTGGTTGCAACCTCACCGTCATTCTCAACGATAACAATATGAGCATCGACCCCAATGTCGGTGCACTCAAAGAATACCTTACCGACATTACCACCTCCAAAACCTGGAATAACCTTCGCGAAGACCTTTGGAAAATCCTAGGGAAACTACCCAATCCGCGCTTTCATAGAAAGATGGCAGGCAGACTCGAAGCCTCGCTGAAAGGTATGCTGAGCGGGTCTTCCAATCTTTTTGAAGCTTTAGGAATGCGCTATTTCGGGCCTATTGATGGCCACAATGTCATCAAGCTTGCTGAGACGATTAAAGACCTTGCAAAAATCCCCGGTCCGAAACTCTTGCACATCAAAACTGTGAAAGGAAAAGGCTACGCACTTGCTGAAAAAGACCAAACTCTTTGGCACGCACCAGGTACTTTTGATAAGATTACGGGCATCATCAACAAGAAAATCCCGACCGTACCCGAACCACCAAAATATCAAGACGTTTTTGGCTACAGTATTATAGAACTCGCTGAAAAAAACCCACTCATCATGGGCGTTACACCAGCCATGCCAAGTGGCTGCTCGCTCAAGTATATGATGGCTGCCATGCCCGACCGAGCTATTGATGTAGGCATTGCAGAGCAACACGCAGTCACGCTTTCCGCCGGATTAGCTACGCAAGGAATGAAGGTGTTTTGCAACATCTATTCCAGCTTTATGCAGCGTGCTTACGACATGGTGATTCATGATGTAGCCATTCAAAAATTACCCGTCATTTTTTGCTTAGACCGAGGAGGTTTGGTGGGCGATGATGGCCCCACACATCATGGCGCTTACGACCTTGCCTTTATGCGTTGCATTCCCAACATGGTGGTGAGCGCACCGATGAATGAAAGCGAATTGCGCAACCTAATGTACACTGCACAATTGCCCGAAACTAATGTACCCTTTTCCATCCGATACCCGCGCGGACAGGGCGTTTTACCCAATTGGAGAACTCCCTTTGAAAAGATAGAAATCGGCACAGGTAGAATGATAAAAGCTGGAAGTGACCTAGCCATTCTTACCATTGGGCATGTGGGCAACTTTGCGCTAGAAGCTTTCACTATACTTGCGGAAAACGGCATCGATTGTGCTCTCTATGATATGCGTTTTGTGAAGCCATTGGACGAAGCCTTGCTGCATCAAATTGCTCGGAAGTTTTCAAAAATTATTACCGTTGAAGATGGCACTGTGAAAGGTGGATTTGGCTCAGCAATTCTGGAATTCCTTGCTGAAAATAATTACACGCCAGAGGTGCATATTTTAGGTATTCCGGATAGGATTATTGAACACGGCAAGCCCGAAGAATTACATCATGAATGCGGCTACGACAAAGAAGGTATTGTAAAAGCGGTAACTGAAATGCTCGGCGCTGCGGTACTTGTACCCGATAAAATGGCGAGTGTAAAAACAAATATTTCCCGGAACTAATCTTCCTCTTCTACAGTTTTCTCTTTCCGTTCTTTTTCATTCTTCCCGCCAACCACCAACACGATTTCTCCTTTAGCGGGCTTGGCTGTATAATGCGCCAACAGTTCTGCGAGTGAGCCTCGTTTTGTTTCTTCAAACATCTTGGTCAATTCCCGGCAAACGGCTGCTGGGCGGGCTTCTCCAAAAGTATTTGCGAGTTCCTCCAAGGTCTTATTGAGCCGATGTGGTGATTCGTAAAGAATGATGGTTCTTGGCTCTTCGCTCAAGCGTTTGATGGCGGTTTGTCGCCCCTTTTTTACAGGAAGAAATCCTTCAAAAACGAAAGCATCTACAGGAAGGCCAGATTGTACCAGAGCAGGCACAAAAGCTGTGGCTCCGGGCAGGCATTCTACCAGTACTCCGGCTCGAGCGCATTCCCTTACCAATAAAAAACCAGGGTCAGAGATTCCCGGCGTACCGGCATCAGTAATCAAGGCCAATGTTTCTCCGGCTTGTAGTCTTTCAACGACATAATTCAGCACTCGATGTTCGTTGTGCAGATGAAATGGACTTAGCGGCTTTTGGATGCCATAATGCTTCAACAATATTCCGCTGGTTCGCGTGTCTTCACAAAGGATAGCATCGGCTTCCTGCAAGATGGAAATGGCACGATAGGTGATATCTCCGAGGTTGCCAATGGGCGACGGGACGAGGTATAGCTTTCCAGATTGCCCAGAATTTCCCTTTGCTGCTGCGGCTTTCATGGAAGGAAGAGCTTAGTTGGTGGCTGCACTCATCTCAATCGCAAACGATTCCATCACCGGATTAGCGAGCAACCTTTTACAAGCATCTTGAGCTATCTGCTTTGCAGATACTTCGTCTGGAGCTTCTATTTGCAAAATGATATGCTTCCCAATACGCACATCCTGAATGCCTGTAATTTCGAGATTGTGTAGGCTGCCAGACACTGCTTTCCCCTGTGGGTCTAATAATTCTTTGAGCGGCATTACGGTAATATTTGCGGTGTATTTCATGATGGAATTCGATTTTTAGTAGAAAGATTTTTTGAAAAAAGGCACTTGGCTCAAGGAGCAGTAAAGCGCTACACAAGCGTTGCCCGTTCTGCCTTTGGCTTTACAAAACTGAGTAGAATGTAAAGGACGAAAGCCAGCGGTATAGCATTGTAATGAATGATGGGTATAGCAATGAGCGTGACTAACACCAACACTATTTGAGGCCACAAGCTTTGGAGTTTCGCTTTACCGGGCATCAACTTCATGAATCGGATGTCTGAAACCATGAGATAGCAAAGCAGTGCGATGAGTGCGTACAATGCCCAGCGAGAGCCAAACAACCATAGTGTCCAGCCTGTAGGTGCATCCCAATTAATGAGTGTAAAGGACGCGATGAGCAATCCGACAGCGGGAACGGGCATTCCTTTGAACGAGGAACCTTTATTTGGCATTACATTGAAACGAGCTAAACGAAGTGCAGCAAAAACTGCAATTAAAAATGCCGGAGCTATATAGATTATGTCCACATCGGTAATACGTGGCTCTCGGGAAACGCAGTCCCAGAGCAGCTTGTAGAGGATTACTGACGGTGCTACACCGAAGGAAACCAGATCAGCCAAAGAATCCAAATCAGCCCCGATAGGCGAGAAAACTTTTAGCGCCCGTGCTGCAAATCCATCCAGCAAATCAAACAGTGCAGCGAAGAAAATGAGGATGCCGCCCATCTGCAATTGTTGTACGCCATAGGCCCAAGAATAAGTCACCTCAGGCATTCCTGTATCGGCTGCTTGGTACAAAAAAGGCTGTGCGTTGAGCACATAAACGATGGCGAGGCATCCACAAAAAAGATTAGCCAACGTAAGAAGATTCGGGAGATGCCGCATGGCGCAAATGTAAAGAATGGTGCTTTGCAGAATTAGAGCCAGTTTCTGGGAGCAATTCAAACAATCAAGCTTTATTCCAGAATAATCTTTTTAGAAACACTCGCCTCCGAATCCTTCTTCAAAATGACCTGATAAAAACCACGCGGCCAATCTTGAACTTGGATACTTGCATTTCCCTGAATCACTTTACTGTAAAGGCTTTGGGCGAGCATGTTCCGAATATCAACCTGAACTTTTCCTAAAGATTCGGGAACAGAAATCTTTAAATTTTGTTTGGTAGGAATCGGCGAAATCGAGACAGCATCCAACGCTGAAACCGACTTGACCCCGACATTGGAAAACTCAATTGCAAAATCTCCATCGTTGACATTAAAGAAGACATTCCCGGAACCCTTG
>JBDTKK010000094.1:0-17375 GCA_039935335.1 Chitinophagaceae bacterium | reverse complement strand
GTCAACATCGCTTTTCAAGGCTTTGATTTCCTGAAGGCAAATAACATCGGCGGGGTCGGTGGCGAGCCATTCGATGAACCCTTTGGAGATAGCACTTCTGATGCCGTTGACGTTGTAAGAGATGATGCGCATAGTTTCCAAAAATAACGCCATAAAAAAAGGTAGCACCAACACTTGATGCCACCCATTCACAAAGGTTTTCGGACTTCTATCCGAGCGACCGAATCCAATTTACCACTTCATCTTTCGTCTTGCCCAGCTTCTGCTGTAGCCTCCCGAAAAGCTCATCGTCCTTTCCTTCCTCATACTGCAAATCGTCATCTGTAAGCGTGGCATTCGCCTGCTTAATCTTGCCTTTGTATTCGTTCCATTTTCCTTTCAATTCTAACTTGTCCATAATAGTTTGTTTTAGAACTCACCATCCTAAAAGTTTCGTGCCAAGATTCTTTTTTGCGCCAAAGGCCTTTATTTGCGAGGCATCCAGCCAATGGATACCGTTAGAAAATTGTTAGCGTTTTAGACATTGCCACAGACGGCCTTTATTTTGTAATTAGTATAAACATGAAACGAATCGCCACCATCGCCAGCGTATTTATCGCAGCTAGCATTTTGCTCTCTTCCTGCGTTAGTAAAAATGACTATGGCTATACGCCGCCTGCTAATAATTACCGCTACGCCTTTTCCGACGATTTCAATAACGACGCTAATCAATGGAGCTTTACGGACAATCAGAACCGCGCTTACGTCTCCATTAGCGGTGGGCAATTGCACTATGACTATCACCCTGCAAATAGCGGAACGAACACCGTAGCTATCGCCACAGGAATGCCAAATGGTACGAGTGTTTTTGATATCCAAACCCGCTTCCAGAGCGACAATGCAATGGCACTAGTGTTTGGCGTTTCCCCGAGCGATTATGGCTATTCTTTCTTCATTGACGACCGTGGATACTTCGCTGTGTACGACGAAGGAACTTCCACAATTGCTGCTGTGGCGTTGATAGATTGGTCAGCTAACAATGCTGTTCTCACAGGTTGGAACAATGTAGAAGTTGAAGCTACCCCAAGTGGGTCTTGGATTGGCTACGTTAATGGCACACAGGTTTTTCAAATTCCAGCACATACACTCTATGGCAACCAAACGGGCTATATGGTGCTCAACAACACCAGTGGCGATGCGGATTATCTCGACCTAAAATGGTAAGGAAATTTTGAGAAGATTTCGTAGAAAAACGCTGACAGCGATGTTGGCTTTTTTGTCTACAATCTTCCGTGGGTTCTCCCCCCAATATTCTCCCCCTTCTGGCTCGCAAATTTCTATAAACGAAGCCCCCAAAACGCACGTTCAATTTCTCTAAAAAAGCAAGATAGAGGCTCATCCTATACAAAATCTTAGCAGAATACCAAACAATTACTTCGGCTCAAAAATCCGAAATTTGAACAAACACCTAGGATATGGCAAAGCAAAAAATCATCATCGCAATTGACGGGTATTCGGCTTGTGGAAAAAGTACCATTGCTAAAGCTTTGGCCAAAAGACTCGGCTATCATTTCATCGATAGCGGAGCTATGTACAGGGCCATCACGCTTTATTTCCTACGCGAAAATGTGAACCTGCAAGACGAGGCGGCTGTAAAAAATGCATTGGAAAACATCAAGCTCTCTTTCGAGAAAAATGAACGAACCGGCGAGAGTGAAATCATGCTGAACGAGGAGAACGTTTCTCGTGCTGTTCGGGATATGCTCGTGGCGGAGAAAGTGAGTGAAGTGGCGGCTATTAGAGAGGTGCGGCTGGCAGCAGTGGCGCAGCAACAACTGTTCGGTAAGAAGCGCGGCATCGTGATGGATGGCCGTGATATAGGTACAGTTGTTTTCCCCGATGCCGAACTGAAAATCTTCATGAATGCTGACCCTGCCATCCGTGTGAAACGTCGTTTTGAGGAGCAGTATGAGAATGAGCCAACGACTACTTTGGAGGAAGTACGCACTAACCTTGAGCTCCGGGATTATATAGATTCTAACAGGGAAGAAAGCCCATTACGAAAGGCGGATGATGCTGTGGTGCTGGACAATAGCAATTTGTCTCGCGAAGAGCAGTTGGACAAAGTGCTTGGTTGGGTCAACGAGATTTTGGAACCCGTTAATTCCTAAAAAAGGTATCGCTAGAACCTACCCACAAGGCAAGCAATTTTATCCTGTAGCCAATGAGCAATTCTGATATCGCCAAGCAACTTTCTTTGTATGGGAAGCTGCTCGAAGTGCATGGAGAGAACTCTTTCAAAGCAAAGAACTACGCCAATGTGGCCTATACACTGGAGCACATGGCTGCGCCGGTTGCGGACATGGGCGTGGATGCTTTATACCAACAACGAGGCATTGGGCAAAGTAGTGGTGAGAAAATCCTCGAACTACTACAGACGGGACGTCTTAGCGTATTGGATGAACTAATGACCAACACTCCTGAAGGTATTTTGGAAATGCTGCGCATCAAAGGTCTTGGGCCTAAGAAAATCAACACTATCTGGACAGAATTGGGCGTAGAAACGGTGGGTGAATTGGAATATGCTTGTAACGAAAATCGGCTGGTTGCACTCAAAGGATTTGGAGCTAAAACCCAACAAGGCATTCTTGATAGTATCGCCTTTTTCCGCGCCAGTCTTGGTTTTCATCTTTGGGGACAAGTAGAAGCGGCGGCAAAGAATGCTTTAGAAAGCCTGCGTAAAACCTTTCCCAAGAATCGATTTGAATTCAATGGAGATTTCAGGCGGCAAATGCCAGTGGTGGAAGGAATAGAAATTCTGACCGACGCGCCGATGAAAGTCCTGCGCATGCAATTTGAGAATGCTGGTGGATTGGTTTCAAGCATTGATGATACCCATTTTTTACGCTTCGAAAGTGCTAATAATCCAAGGCTTGAAATCCAGTCTTGCGATGCACATTCGTTTGCGAAAATGCTGTTTGAAGGCTCCGCTTCTGAAGAATTTCTAAATGCTTTCAACAAGCAATATTCTATCCCTGAAAATGTCGAAAGCGAAGCAATAATTTTTGAAAAGAATGGACTGGAATTTATTCCATCACCTTTCCGGGAAATTGCTACCAGCTTGACTTTGGCGGCAGAGAAGGCTTTGCCAAAATTCATTCAACCTAAAGACATTCGTGGGATTATTCATAGTCATAGTACCTACAGTGATGGGGCTAATACTTTGGAAGAAATGGCTGCTGGTGCAAAGGCTGCAGGCTACGAATATTTAGTCATTTCCGACCACTCTCAATCTGCAGGATACGCAGGCGGATTGAAGCTGGATCGCATCCTACAACAACATGCCGAGATAGATTTACTCAACCAAAAACTCGCTCCATTCCGCATTTTCAAAAGCATTGAATCCGATATCCTCAACGATGGTTCATTGGATTATCCCGAGGATGTGCTCCAAAGTTTTGATCTCGTCATCGCCTCTGTACATAGTAACCTCGGCATGAATGAAGAGAAAGCGATGGAGCGATTGCTGCGAGCGGTGTCCAATCCATTCACAAGGATTTTAGGTCATCCTACCGGGCGATTATTATTAAGTCGGAAGGGCTATCCTGTAAATCATCGCGCTTTGATTGATGCCTGTGCCGAGCATAAAGTGGTACTCGAAATTAATGCCAATCCACGTCGCTTGGATATCGATTGGTCTTGGATTCCTTATGCGCTGGAACGCGGTGTTTTGCTGTCCATCAATCCTGATGCGCATCGGCTGAAAGGCTTTGACGACTGTACTTTCGGCGTAATGGCTGCGCAAAAGGGCGGGCTGGAAGCGACGCAAAATTTGAGTAGTTTTTCGTTGGTAGAATTTGAAAAATGGCTACATGGAGGGATGTAAACGCATCACACTTGCGGTGGCTATGTACACATATAGTGGCGTTGCGTAGTAGCGGCGTTGCACATTTGTGGTGGCGTTGCGCATTTGTGACGGCGTTGCACGTTTGTGGCGGCGTTGCACATTTGTGGCGGCGTTGCGCATTTGTGGCGGCGTTGCGCATTTGTGACGGCGTTGCACGTTTTTGGCGGTGTTGCACGTTTGTGGCGGCGTTGCACATTTTTGGCGGCGTTGCGCATTTGTAGCGGCGTTGCACATTTGTGGCGGCGTTGCGTGCAACGCCCCTACTACAAACCACAAACCTCAACCCGCCCCTACAATTAACAACCATCAACCAACCATTTCCGAATAAATTCCGTCTTTAAAATCATGTACGCCATGCGCTTTTTACTCTTCTCTCTTTTCCTTGTTCTCACGAGCTTTTCTAAAAGCTATTCCCAAACAGGTGCTGAACGTGGTCCCAGATTTTCCTTCATAGAAACGAAACACGACTTCGACACAGTGAGTAAAGATTCCGCACTTGATTGTCGTTTTGAGTTCACCAATTCCGGTACAGAGAACCTGATGATAATGCTGGCGCAGCCTACCTGTCCTTGTATGAAAGTGGATTGGAGTCGCGAGCCAATTGCTGTCGGGCAGAAGGGATGGGTTACGGCTCACGTTGCTCCCGGAGAATTGGAAGGCCGGTTCAACAAGGGCATTTTTATTCAATCGAATGCTGTGAATTTTGACCCGGCCTTAGGAGCCTATGAATTACGCATTCTTGGTGTGATTGGAGAGAAGAAACCCACGAGTATTTTGCGGAAGAAGTATCGAAAGCACAAGCGGTAATTGCGGCTACCTACGTTAATAAGCCGCTTCTTTCCCCCGACCTTCGCACTGTGCCGATTCCTATACTTCTTATCACGCCGCCGTTTACGCAGTTAAATACGCCCTACCCGGCAACTGCCTATTTGAAAGGCTTTCTTAATACACGCGGCATCAAATCTTTTCAAGCAGATCTGGGGATAGAAGTTACTGTAGCACTATTCAGCAAAGGCACGCTGGATAAGGCTTTTGAAAGAATTGATAAAGACAAGATATGGTCTGCGAATGCACAGCGAATCTTGACGCTACGGAGTAGATATGTGGACACTGTTGATGCTGTTGTTCATTTCCTGCAAGGCAAAAATCCAACCTTCGCCCACCGCATTGCGCAGCGAAATTTTCTACCGGAAGCCTCCCGCTTTGCACAATTAGAAAATCTTGATATCGCTTTTGGCAGTATGGGTATTCAAGACAAAGCCAAGCACCTTGCTACGTTGTATCTCGAAGACCTCTCCGACCTTATTCAAGAATGCCTTGACCCACATTTTGGTTTCTCTCGTTACGCGGAAAGGCTCGCACGCTCTGCTAATTCTTTTGATGACCTGCATGAAGCCTTGTTGGCGCCGCCCAGCTTTGTAGATGAACTTCTTTTTGGGATTTTGGATGCCAAACTTAAGGAGTTGAAACCTGCTCTGGTAGCACTTTCTGTGCCTTTCCCAGGGAATTTATTTTCCGGCTTGCGCTGCGGACAATTTATCAAAGAACATTACCCAGAAATCAAAGTGGCGATGGGCGGCGGTTATCCCAATACTGAATTGCGCTCGCTTTCCGAACCTCGTGTTTTTGACTTTGTCGATTTCATGACGATGGACGATGGCGAAGCACCTATCGAGAATTTGCTCTCTTTTGTTGACGGGGAATTGCCGCTCGAAGGCTTAAAGCGAACCTTCATCCGACAAGGAAATAATGTCGTGTTCGTGAACAATGCGGATTGCTCTGACTATCGGCAAGGACAAGTAGGCACACCAGATTACGATGACCTTTTACTAGATGAGTATATCGGCGCAATAGAGATTACCAACCCGATGCACAGCCTTTGGAGTGATGGCCGATGGAACAAGCTAACCATGGCCCACGGCTGTTATTGGGGCAAATGCACATTTTGCGATATCTCCCTTCCCTACATCGCCAACTACGAGCCGGTCACGGCCACTATGCTGGCCGACAGGATGCAGGAAATGATGGACAAAACCGGCACTTCCGGCTTTCATTTTGTGGACGAAGCCACGCCACCAGCCTTGATGCGTGCACTGGCGCTGGAGCTAATTTCCAGAAAAATGGTCTTGAGTTGGTGGGCGAATATTCGATTCGAAAAAGCCTTCACGCGCGACCTCTGCCAATTGCTCAAAGCTTCCGGCTGCATTGCTATTAGTGGCGGGCTGGAAGTGGCGTCAGACAGGCTTTTGGCACTGATTAAGAAGGGCATAACGCTGTCACAAGTAGCTAGAGTGAACAAGCATTTTATGGAAGCAGGCATCATGGTACACGCCTATCTGATGTATGGTTTCCCTACACAGACCGCACAGGAAACGATTGATGCTTTAGAGATGGTTCGACAAATGTTTCAAGCCGGTATTTTACAGTCTGCCTATTGGCATCAATTTGCCATGACGGCGCACGCGCCCATTGGCTTGAATCCGGAATTATTTGGTGTTGAAAAGGAAGACGAAGCGCTTGGCAGCTTTGCTAATAATGACCTCGTTCACCATGACCCGACCGGAGCCGACCACGAGTCTTTTTCTTATGGCTTGAAGAAATCGCTCATCAACTACATGAACGGCATTGGCTTTGAAAAGCCCGTCCAGCAATGGTTTGAACAGAAATTGCCGCGTACAACGGCAGACCCGAATTTCATCGTCGACCAACTAATGGAAACGGAATTTGCCACCACCAAGGCGAATGCGAAACTTGTTTTTATTGGCTCTATGCCACGACTGGAAATCATTACCAAATCAAAAAAAGGCTCGAGTTGGGAAGTGGCTTCTTTGAGTTTTGAAACGGTGCAGAAGAGTATTTCTATAAAAGTTGCAGTGCCGCAAGGCGAATGGCTGATGGGCATTCTTGAAAGTCTAAATGAAGGCAAAGGCATGACCATGGCTGCTTTGAAGGCAGATTATGAAGCAGCAGGGCTGGAGGATTTTGAGCTTTTCTGGGATAATAAACCGATGGATGGCGTGTGGCGGGTGGGGTTGCTGGTGTTGTGAATTTGGAGATTTCACCACGGAGACACCGAGGCACAGAGTTTCACGGAGTAGGAATTACAAGACGTATTGAGAGCATTGAGAGTTGGAGTATTAACCACTAAGCGCACAAAGAAGGCACTAAGGGGAAATAGCAGGACACAGAAAGAGCAGCCTTTCGACTGCTCTTTAATACCCCAACTCGAGCATTAATTTATACTAAGAGTTTTTACCTTTTGAATTTCACCTTTTTACTTTTTAAGCCCCTTCGCCCTTTCGGCCTGCGATTTCTGCATGTCTTCAAGGCGAGAAGCCCACTTGCTTGGTGTGGCTGGTTTTAGGCGCGCTTCCTTCATTTGTTTGTGGATTTTCTTTTCATCGATGATGAAGTTCTGAATGATGTATTGCTGTGCAATGGTCACCACGTTGGAGAAGAAATAGTAGAAAGTAAGAGCCGCCGCCATCTTGTTGAACACGCCGAGCAATACGAATGGGAAGATGTACGGGATGTACTTCATCATTGGGTTATTCGGGTCTTGCGGGGTCATATTCTTGTTGTACAAAGCGAGGAATAGGGAAGAGGCCGTCATCAGTAAAGTGAACAAAGAAATATGGTCGAAGAAGGAGAAGGGCAGTCGTGCGATGGAGTCATAAGTACTCAAATCGCTGGCCCAAAGAAAGGACTGTTGCCTGAAGTCAATAGCCGCCGGAATAAAGGTGTACATCGCCACTAAAAACGGCAGCATAAAGAGCGTGGGCAAACAACCGCCCATTGGGTTTACACCTGCGCTGCGATAGAGTTTCATCTGCTCAACACCCATCGCTTTTTGGTCGCCGCCTACCTTTTTGCGGAGTTCATCCAGCTCGGGTTTCAGCACCCGCATTTTGGCAGAAGACAAATAGCTTTTGTAGGTAAAGAAGGATGTCAGCAGTTTGATGAAAACGGTCATCAGCATGATGATGATACCGTAGTTCTTAATGAAGCCTGCGAAGAAGTCGAAGACCGGCAGGATGAGCCACTTATTGATGTAACGTGTAAAGGCGAAAATGCCCACACCCATCGGCACCATTTCGTCTAGGCCAATGTCATAATGCTTCAGGGTTTTGTAGCTATTCGGGCCTATGTAAAGTCGCATGGATGCTGTACCATCAGCCTTTATCGTAAGGTCTGTCGTGGTGTTTTGCTGGGCTACAGTAGTACTATCAAGGCCTTTATGGTCGGCCTTGATTTCTGTGTGTGTAAAACCTTCATCGGAGATGAGCGCACTGGTGAAATAGTCGCTGCGGAAGCCAATCCAATTGACGGGCATTTCAGTAGGCGTTTTATTAATGCCGTCTTCTTTTACCGTGAAATAATCATGCTCGCCACCTTTGTATTTGAAGTGGATTTGGGCCTGCATTCTCTCCGTATTTACATCGCGCTCGGTGTGCAAAGTCTTTTCATTCCAGCGAATGGGAAGTGCTGTTGCAGGCATTCCTGTGAGCTGGATATCGCATTGCATCATGTAGCCAGCTGCCGGCAGACTGTAAGTCATGGCCACCGATTTGCCGGCACCTAAATCCGCAGTAAACACAATCTTTTGCGGGCTTTGTTGTTGGGCTACAAAATTCATATCGCCCGTAGAAGCGTTGGAAGTACCCGTGGGAATGATGGCAGCCAGTGAATTGCCCGCACCCTTAAAGAAGTAAAGCGAATCGCCGTAATAGGTCTTATAATCCTTCAGCTTTGCGGCAAAGGGATAAGCACCTTTAGTAGAAAAATCTAGGCGGATGTCTTTGTTCTCAAGGACTACAGTTTCGCCGGGCATTCTGCGGAAAGCAGGAGCTACGCTCGCATTGGAGGAAGTATCGGTAGCGGCATGAACCTTAGCCAAGGAATCTGTTGCAGCAGCAAGCGCAATGATGCGAGCCGAATCAACAGGTGGTGCAGGATGCAACTTGGCATTGGCCACACTATCGGCAAACTTCGTCTGCTCAAATTGCTTTTGAGAATAGTTATTGTAGGCGATGTACGCAATCAGCAAAAGAGCCAACAGCGAAAAGCCGGTTATGGTATTACGATCCATGAGGGGTCAATCTTAAAAGGGCGCAAAGGTAACTGGAAACGGTGGGGGGTGATATGAAAAAGTGCAAAATGCGAAAAGCGCTTTGCATTGACGGACGTTGACTTTCTGGTGAACCTGTATAAGGTATTACCTATTAAGTATCAGGAATCAACAGCCTTGCCACACAATCTGCTAATTTCCTCATCAGATAATGGGCATTCAGCTATTGGTTTCGCACCAAAGTTGCGAGGGACGTTACCACTTCGTTTTTGGATTACGCTTTTTTCGGGCTTTGTGTGGTATGAAACCTTCCGGAAAGGCAAGGAGAGAGGTCGAGCTTCGGGATAATTTAGAATGTGGTCAATTAAACATTCATCCGGTATTGTTTCGACCCAAAGAATAATCCAATAGAACCTCTCAAACCATCATCAATTGCGGGATTCACTAGAATCAAAAACGCTGTATTTCTCTGAGTTCTCTCCGCTCTAATAACCGCTCTCTGCGTAGCTCTGTGGCTCCGTGGTAAAATCTCTCTGATCAAACTATTTCTTCATCAACGCAAACTCTATCACCTCACTCATCTCCGTGACGTAATGAAACTTTAAGCCCTTCACATACGCCGGATTGATTTCATTCACGTCCTTTTCATTCTGCGCACAAAGAATTACTTCCTTCACGCCCGCACGTTTTGAGGCCAACATTTTCTCTTTAATGCCACCTACAGGTAAAACCAATCCACGTAAGGTAATTTCGCCCGTCATCGCCAAATAAGGCCGAAGCTTGCGTCCGGTAAAGGCTGATGCCAAAGCTGTAAGAATGGTGATGCCCGCGCTGGGGCCGTCTTTTGGCGTTGCACCTTCCGGCACGTGGATGTGAATATTGTTTTCTTCAAATTGCTCGTGGCGGATATTGTATTCCGAGGCATGAGCCTTCAAATAAGACAAAGCCGTGCTGGCACTTTCCTTCATCACATCGCCAAGATTACCCGTCAATGTGAGGTTTCCTTTGCCTTTGGAAAGACTGGTTTCAATAAATAAAATTTCTCCGCCTACTGATGTCCAAGCCAGACCCACAGCCACTCCTGCGGGATGGCCTCTGGTATAAATCTCGTTGTTGAATTTAGGCTTGCCCAATACTTTCTCCACCCGTTCAATGTCCACTTGCGCAGGTACAGGTTCGTCCATAGCAACCTGCCGTGCCACATTTCGCATGATACTTGCGAGCACTCTGTCCAGCTCGCGCACACCACTTTCGCGGGTATAATTCTGCACGATGTATTGCAGGATTTTTTCCGAAAACTTCAGAGGGACCTTCGTCAGTCCGTGCAATTCTTTTTGTTTTGGAATGAGATGCCGCTTCGCGATTTCCGCTTTTTCTTCAATAGAATAGCCGGATAGCTGGATAATCTCAAGGCGGTCTCGCAAGGCAGGCTGAATATCATTGATGCTATTGGCAGTCGCAATAAACAACACTTTCGAAAGGTCGAATTCGAGTTCTAGATAGTTATCATAAAACGTGCTGTTTTGCTCTGGATCTAATACTTCAAGCAGGGCAGAAGAAGGGTCGCCACGGAAGTCGTTTCCAATCTTATCTATTTCATCAAGAATGAAAACAGGATTCGCGCTTTTCACTTTTCTCAATTGCTGTAGGATGCGGCCAGGCATGGCACCGATATAGGTTTTTCGGTGGCCGCGGAGCTCACTTTCATCATGCAAACCACCGAGGGAAAGACGCACATATTTTCTTTCAATTGCGCTCGCAATGCTTCGCCCGAGTGAGGTCTTACCAATTCCTGGAGGACCGACGAAGCAAAGAATTGGAGACTTTAAATCGCCTTTCAATTTCAAAACTGCGAGGTATTCTACGATGCGGTCTTTGATTTTCTCCATGCCAAAATGGTCATCATCAAGCACCTTTTGTGCTCGCCTCAAATCGTAGGAATCCTTGGTGTATTCATTCCAGGGCAAGTCGAGCATTAAGTCGAGGTGATTGTACACCACGCTATAGTCCGGCGTGCTAGGATGCATCCGCTCTAGCTTCTCGATATTTTTCTTAAAAAGCTCTTGTGCAGCTTCGGGCCATTTCATGCCTTCAGCTCGTTTTTGCAGGTCGCGGATTTCGCGCTCATTCGGCTCTCCGCCCAGTTCTTCGCGGATGCTCTTGAGTTGTTGTTGCAAGAAATATTCGCGCTGCTGCTTGTCCATTTCACCCCGAGCCTTGTTGGTTATTTCGGCTTTCAACTCTACCAATTGCAGCTCGCTTTGCAATAGAGCAAGCAGTTTCTCGGTACGGAGCTTTACATTGTTTTCTTCCAGCAGACCTTGCTTTTCAGAAGTCTTTGCGGAGATATTGGAGGCGATAAAATGCACTAGGAAAGATTGCTGCTCAATATTCCGCAGCACAAGCCCAGCTTCATTCGGCATGTTCGGACTTTGCTGTACTATTTGCTCCGAATGATCTTTGATGCTGCTGACAAGTGCATTGAATTCAGGGTCGTCTTTCGGGAAATCATCTTCCAAAAACTGAATGCGCGCGGTGTAGAAAGGTTCTTGTTGGGTGAACGCTTCGATCTTAAATCGCATCCTGCCCATGATGAAAATGGTGGTGTTACCATCAGGCATTTTGATTTGCTTCACAATCTTGGCCAATGTACCAGTGGTGTACATTTCCTCCGGGCTCGGGTCTTCATTATTGCCATCTTTTTGGGCAACAACAGCTATCCATTTATTGTCTTTTTGGGCTTGCTTAATCGCCAGCACACTTTTCTCACGGGCAACGGTAATAGGCAGGACAACATTGGGAAATAGGACGGTATTTCTCAAAGCAATTACAGGAACATCTGCCGGCAAATCGCCTTTCTCTTCCTCATTTAATTCTTCTTCGCCAAGCGGAACTATGGGCATAAACTCCATTTCCTGCATATCGTTAGCAGTGTGTAATAAGTCGGTAAAATTCATTTTTCGGAAAATCAGTAAGACAGAATGGCAAGCTTAGAAAGCAGCCTTCTAAAAAAAGTAAGGGCAAATTTATTGGCAATCGCTATGCCAATTGACAGGACATGCCTAATATTACGCCATTGTTTCCTTTACCACACATCAAAAGACCAACATACTGACATGAAATTCATGAAAACCTTGTGTTTCCTCGCGCTCGCGTCGACACTATCTTTTAACCTTTCTGCACAAACCGACAAAGATGATGATGCCATGGAAGCACCAGCCAAAAAGCATCATAAAGGACACTCCTTTGGTGTATCGACCGAGGGTAGCCAAGCGCCAACTCCGTCTAACAAGTGGTACATGAGTAATTCCTTTGACGGTGCCATGTTCAGCACGGCCTATTTCTCTCGCCCGGGCGCAAAATCAGACCTTACGTTTGTGCGCTTTTCGATGTTGAATTTTGGCTACAATTTCAATTACGATTTCGATAATCATTTTGGGATTTTTACCGGCATTGGTATCAAGAATTTGGGCTTCATTGAAAAGGACGGCGATTCCACCATCAAGCGCCGTGTATATACTGTTGGCGTGCCTTTGGGCTTTAAATTGGGCAACCTTCAAAAGAAGCATTATGGCTTTGTTGGGGGCGGCATCGACGTACCGTTTAACTATCGGGAGAAAGGCTTTTTAAGCCGCAGTCACAAACAAAAATTCAGCGAGTGGTTTAGCAAACGGAATGCCGATTACATGCCGTATGTGTTCGTGGGAATGTGCTATGGCAAAGGCAGCACTTTAAAGATTCAATACTATCCTTCCAACTTCTTCAATCCTGATTTTACAGAAACCAAAAACGGAGTTACTTCTCGGCCTTATGCGGGCTATGATGCCAAATTATTGTACGTCACTATAGGCTTCGATATCAATTACAAGAAAAACAAAAAAGCAGAGACCTCCGGCGCAGCAGCACCTGCTGAAGACGATAATTAAACATGGAAAACTGTTTATTGAAATGGCCGCCTCCAAGAAATTTTGAGGTGGCTTTTTTTTTGGCAAAATGATTGCAGAAAGGAGTTCATTGGATTAATCAGTTTTCGCGCAACTAACCTAAATGAGGAAAGTCGCGCTGGCCTTGTGTTCGAGCTGGGTTTCCTTAAACTTTGTTTCCAATCCTTGACTCCGCTGCGGCAGACTATGGAAAAAGTCTCTTTAAGAATAAAAATCATTGTTTAGAGTTTTTTTGTTGCGGGTCGGAGATCGTGCAACGGCGAGAAGACCAACAAGCGCGAAAGCAAATCAATGGACAATGGATAGCGATAGAGGTTTTCTTTGTTTTTATTCTTTGGGTAGAGGATGTAAGTATAGCTGAATGAAAGGCCATCCAAATTCTCCGTATGATATTGGCGACTTCGCAGAAATCCCGTGCCGGAATAATTGGAAGGTGTAGCCGGGGCATTGCGTGCGCCGGCTCTGGTAGCCGACACTAATATGATGGTGTTTATTAAAAATCAGGTTTGCCTCCAGTTGCAACTCTTCCACATTGCCAAGTCCAGAACCACTCGTTACATAGGCAAATATGGGCTGCTTTTCTACTTTGGCGGAGACACAAAATGAAGTAACAAAAAGGGCGAACGTACTAAATACCTTTTTCATAATTTCATTGGATTCCTTTGGAGATTTTGAGAATGTTTTCCGTGAAAGGAACACTCTTCTAGGTTGTCATTGCAGGGAAGTGCTAACAGTAGGTTCTATTGTCTGGTGTAAACTTTCCTTGGCACGCGACCCACAATCTCATCCCCTGAAGAAATAGTAGTAATCTTGTGTTTTAAAATGGAAAATTGAAGGAAAACTTGAAAAACAGCTATGAATGTTTTCTGTTTTTTGCCCGCCGATGGTCGCCTACATAACCGAGCAACATATTGCCATAGATGCCAAGGCCGCTAAGCTTACCAATAGTTGCATAGATGCCGGTGCCAAGGCCAAAAGCGCGAGTGGGCACAAATTCCAACCCGGCTTTAAGTTGTAGGACGGTGGCGTGTTCGGCAAGGTCATCATAGGCATAGTTATTGCCCCAACCACTTGTACGATTAAAATTTCCCGGTTCTGAGTAGGTGCCGGTAAGCAATCCTAAGCTTAGAGGATATCTTAAAAGATTAGCTGCTTTGCCCTTAGGGTAGAAGAAATAGGAGTAGCTAAAAGTCCATCCGTTCAAATATTCCTGGGGTTTGTCGCTGTAATTTAAGTTGAAGTTTAGGAAAGTGGAAACAGAGTAATCCGAAGGCGTGGCCGGTGCGTCTCGCATAAAACCTTGATAACCAACAGTGAGTCCATGATGCTTTAAAAATAGCAGATGCGCTTCAATTTGATAGTTCATAATTGTCCCTGCACCAGCGCCGCCGGTCAAGTACGCATAGATTGGCGGAGTTTCTCCTTGTGCAGCAGCACCAAAAGCGACCGAGAAAAGGACAATTGTCAGTAGGATATTTTTGAGCATTATGTTTTGAAAGCTTGGTTTATCGCTTAGTGGGTTAAACACATGCTATCTACTGTAAAACTTCTATTTGCCGTTAAATGAATGTCGTCCATCAGCAAATAGATGCCATTGTCTTGGAAGCCATCTTTGGATGCAGAAATTACAAAATCGTAAGTATTGGAGTAGTGTACGGGGATAATTTCAAAGTCGCCATTGGCATTTGTGCTGCAGGTGCCCGCCCCGTTTTTTGAACTGCCAGATAGACCTCTGGAATCATTTTCTGCCAAAAGGCTAATTGATACACCTTCAATAGGCGCTCCTGTTTGGCAATCACTTACATGTCCTTTGAGGGAAAAAGGTTCTCGTTCCTGCATTCGGCGGCTGTAGCAGCCGCTCAACAGGAGGGCTATTAATCCTAAAACCAAGAAAATCTGTGCGATAAAATAGGGCTTTGACGACATAAAGCTTTCGAGTGTCTGTTCTTTAAAGATAGCGAAAAAGTTGGGGTGTTTATCCTAAAGAGTAATTCCAGCTTTAAGTGATTGCCGTTTTATTGATTGTTGTTCGCTCGTGGGGATTAATAATGTTAGCGCAAAGCCCAGGAAAGGCGAAATATTTATGCCCATGTTGGAATACAAAATAGCATTCTTAGAAGATTTATAGCGACGAAGTTGATAACTCTACTTTACTTCTATTGATAAAGTGTGACCTAAATCTGACTTTTATTAATAAAGGTTAAAAAGAAAATTACTAAAGGAAAGGCAGAAAACGAAAGCGATTTAAACGGAAAAACAAGCTTAACACCGCAATTCACCCGCGCTTGAAAAAAAAATTTCAAAAGCACCCAACCTTTTCCCGTTTTATGCCGTCTTATTAGAGAGAACGGAAAGGAAATTAACGCGTCTTTTACTTAACTTTACGCAAACTTTCCGTATTCCCATTTTTTCAAACGATTTACATAATGAGCAGGATTAATCTTTTTGTCGGCTTGCTTCTCTTTCTGCTACTGCCAAACCTGGCACAGAGTCAGGGTGGGACATGGACTTGGATGCATGGCAGCAACGGAACTGCACCTTCAAATGGAGATTTTGGCACCAAGGGTGTAGCGGCAGCAACTAATGAGCCACCTGCAAGATATCAAGCCTGTTTCTGGACAGATACCGCCGGAAATTTTTGGGTTTTTGGAGGTGTTATTCCTTCTGGGCAAGGCAACGACCTTTGGAAGTACGATGTGGCTACCAATATGTGGACTTGGATGAATGGACCTGATGTCATCTCCTCCCCAAATGCTGCCGGTGTATTTGGTACAAAAGGTGTTCCTTCTGCTAATAATTATCCTTCAGCCCGTGGCTATGGTGCAAATTGCTGGACGGACAACAATGACGATTTATGGCTTTATGGCGGTAACGGTGGCTTTGATGATTTGTGGAAGTATAATATTGCGTCCAACCAATGGACATGGGTGCATGGCAACAACATTGGGACTACACCCGTGTATGGCACTTTAGGCGTGGCCGCGGCAGCGAATACTCCGGGAGCAACCGCCGAAGTGAAGTCTGCTTGGGTAGATGCAAGCAATGATTTGTGGATGTTTGGCGGACAGACTGGAGCTAATGTTCTATGGAAGTATGATATAGCGTCCGACCAATGGACTTGGGTAAAAGGCAGTACTACGCTATCAGCCGGCTCCTATGGCACACTTGGGGTGGAAAGCGCCACAAATGAGCCCCCTGGTCGCTATTCTTATACCCGCTGGAAGGATGCAAACGATAACCTGTATCTCTTTGCCGGAAGGGATTTGTCGGCTAATAAGAATCTAAACGATGTATGGCGGTACAGGCCATCTACCAATCAGTGGACTTGGGTTGCCGGCACTAATATTGGTGATGATTCCGGTAAATACCCTCCTTCAAAATGCAAGTTTTACGATAATTATGTTCCGCCTTCCAGGTATGAAAACCAAACTACCTTTTCCAATAATCCTTGTGCAAAGGCATTCTGGACCTTTGGCGGCTTTAGCAGCTATTCCGTCCGAAATGATCTTTGGTTATTTGAAATAGACAGTTTTAAATGGAGCTGGATAAGCGGGTCAGATTCGCTCGGCCCCGCCGGTAACTATGGCACACTTGGGGTGCCAGCAGCCACTAATATGCCTTCAGGAAAGGCCGGCCAAAGTATGTGGCTAGACAAAAAAAACAACCTTTGGGTATTCGGAGGCTTTATGGGTTCTAATTCCGGTTTAAAGCTCAGCAATGATCTTTGGCGCTTTGAGCCTTCACCTGGCTGTGTAGATTTTTCCTTGCTTTCCGGCAGTGCCCTTAAAGTGCCAGATACCTTGCTTTGCTTGGGACAGTCTTCAATTATGCCCATTGGTACACACAATAATATCAGTGTTTCGCCACTCACCTATGTCTCCTTCAATGCAGATTCCTCTATTCTTACTTTTAAGCCACCAGTCACCACCACTTACAGAGTTGCTATTTTTGGCGGTACCTGCAAATTCGCGGATTCAGTAAGTTTTACCATTCATGTTGATTCGATAGATATTGTTAAGCTAAGTCCGCCTTTTCCACTCAATCTCTGCGTCGCTGATTCCAGTCGAATGTCCGTAAATCCGTTATGGACTATATCGGTAACACCTTCTACAGATGTGAATTATCAAAGCGTAGGTGGCAATCAAATCGTTTTCTACCCTTCCACTACAACTAGCTACGTGATTCATGCAAGCGATGCAGCACGCTGCGCTATTTCACCAGATTCTTTGCATGTTACCATTCAAAACGACGGAATAACGCGGCATATTATACCTATGACAGACACCATTCTGTGTAAAGGAGATACAGCTTTATACCAATTGGTGCAGCCGGTGGATTCCTGGATACTTATGCCTAAGAGTTATACTTCTTTCAATAAGGATAGCGGTACTTTTCGCCTTTATCCACTAACAACAACCTCTTATCGCTTCACAGCCATACAAAAGGCTGGGTGCAACCCGCATGATACCATCAACTT
>JBDTKK010000093.1:0-4766 GCA_039935335.1 Chitinophagaceae bacterium | reverse complement strand
CTTTCCATCGGTCACATTCAATTTGAAATAAGTGAGGTCGCTGATAATTTCATTGGTGGTTTGCCCTTGTTTGATTGGCATCTGCCCTTCAAAACTGATATAGCGCGTGATAGCCCCACCAATAAACATAAAAATGAAGGCTAAGTGGAAGACGAGTAAGGGCCATTTCTCTCTTTTAAAAAGACTGTAAGTTTTAATATTGGCAGCAAACAAGACAATCAGCCAAAGCATCAGGATTTCAAACCAGGTCGAGTTGTAAATCAGTACTTTAGCAGTAGCAGTATTGTAATCATTTTCTACAAAAGTTGCGACAGCCATGGAGATGCCATACAGCAGCAACAGAGCCGTCATTGTCCTAGTGGAGAATAGAATTTTTTTCAAACGCTTCATTTAGTCTCTAAAATTTAAACACGAATCGATTTGGCGACGAATTTGGATGATTAAGGGGAAATCTACAGACGTTGAATTCATTAAGTAAAAAAGCACCTCTTGACGGGATCAGTTCCTTTAGGAATCGATTCCCATAAAGAGATGCATACCAAGCGAAAACCAACACTTTAAACTGCGAGCTTTATAATCACGGCATCCTTACAGCGACTTCAGGTATTCCGTAAGATCAGCCCTTTCCGCATCGCTTAAGCCAAGACTTTGTACTTGATTATATCGGGCAACGACATCAGATAAAGTCTTTGCTGAACCATCATGAAAATAAGGAGGGTGCTGCCAAATGCCTTTCAGCGGTGTCACTCTCCATTGCTTTGTAGCCGAACGGTTTACATAATCCTTGTCCACCGCCACTGATGCACTTTGAGGATGTAATTGACCTCCGTCTGTAACATCTGTAAATAATGGGCCAGAGTGACAGCTTGCACACTGCCCTTTCCCGGCAAAAAGCACTTTCCCTCTGGTTGCTGCAGCAGCATCAAAAGAATTAGCTGGGGGTTTTGGTGCCGAGATAGAAAACTGATATGCCTGTAAAGCGGGAAGTTTATCTGTCACCAAATCATCACCTTCTCTGTGATCTACGACCCAATTATTAAGTCGTGAGTCGACGAAATAACCGTGTCCGTGCATCTGGGTAACCGCAACATATCGGTTCCAATAAGC
Source organism: Chitinophagaceae bacterium (assembly GCA_039935335.1). Taxonomy (GTDB): domain Bacteria; phylum Bacteroidota; class Bacteroidia; order Chitinophagales; family Chitinophagaceae; genus UBA1952. The sequence goes on along the minus strand of JBDTKK010000093.1, from coordinate 3,659 downwards.
TACAGGGCCAGCAGGTTCATGTTCTACATCCCCATCACCCGTGAAAATAGCTTTAGGTATGCCGTATAATCCATATGCAGGTGGGATGACAACTGGGTTATTTAGACCATCATGATTATATCTCGGGTCGTACATGCCCGCTTTCCAGGAACCGTAAACAGCTTTCTGATCTGCAGTTAAGGCCGGAGACAATGATATAATGACACCCGGATTTAAATCTCGGTTTGGCCAAGCGTCCAAACGATTCCCGATACCTTTAGCGAAAGAGTTATCCACAGTGGAATGGCAAAGTGCACAAGTCACGCCCATTCTATCCAAATGCAATTTACCATCCGCGCCTTTACTTACTTGTCCTTTTACCCCAACAACAGCATTTAAGGAAATTAAGGCAAGAGTGGATTGAGGATCAGTGAGGCTAATTGACCCGTCTTGAATACCGGCAACAACCGCCGCAGGTAAAGCAGCGGCATCCACCTTTAACCCCACACTTAAAGCGGTGGTAGGATCCACTGCGCTTTCTATTACTTTGTTCATCTGCAGTACATCTGTCCAGAAACTTTCATCGCCAAAAGTCTCAAATCGAAATACTTGCTGGCCTTGTTGGACTAATGCAGCATCCAATGGCGGTAAATTCAAATCGCCCTCTCCTGGAGGCAGATGCCCATCATCGGTTTTCTTACAGCTAAAAAAGCTAAACATAGCTACTAGCATTATTATTGGAATCGTAAACCTGTTCTTCATAACATGTTATTTTTTTATTTTTGTGAGTGGATGCTGATTTGCAAGACGTTTACAACCTTTTATGTTAAATGTCCTGTAATGATAGAGTTGGTTGGGTTGCGTTTGGTTACAAAAGGCTTAAATTATTTTTATCGGAATGCTGAAAGACTCCGCTCGCGCAAACAGGAGGCCTAAGTCCGCGTACCTGCTTGCGGAAGGAGAAAAATGAACGATTTTATTATCGACAACAATCCCGCGAGCATGTGGCCTAAGCCCGCGCCCAGCCTGCTTTTTGAAAGGGAAAAAACGAACGATTTTATTATCGACAACGCTCCCGCAACCATGACGCGTAAGCCCGCGCGTAGCCTGCTTGCGGGAGAACAAAGGAATCCGTATTTTTGTAGGATTGATTGATTAAGGCGGATTGGAAATGGTATTTGCAATTGCGTTTTGAAATAATGAAAGCCCAATACAGACTATCCACAAGAACGCTACGGGAGTCATGCGCTATGCTTGCGGGAGCTTTTCTATATATGTAAACCTTCGCAAAAATGAACGCGTTACTTTTCACACCCAATGGCAGACCAATGCAGGAGAAGGTAGGTGCGATGCTTGCGGGAGCGAGCTAACCATAAAATGTTCAAGATATGATGCAAAGTCTTTCAGTTACCCTATTGGCATTGATTATCAGCGGCTGTATGGGCGTTGGCTCTCATGGTTCAATTGAAGCCTATCAATATGCTGTTCCAAAAAGTAAGCTACAAAACGTTGTGTATAGTGTAATTATCGCCAGTCCAAATATCAAACAAGATACTTTAAGAGACTACTATAACAATGACTCTGTTTATCTCACAATACAGATTAGCGAGCCGGGAATTAGTAATAACTATACCATACGATTTTACGATTGGAAGCAAGGCGTAGATAGCACTGAATATTCGTCCATTTCGATTGCCTATGCTTTTAATAAAAACATTAAGGAGGTAGCGTGGGGGATGGGGGTGTAAGTTGGTATAATTTCGCTCTGAAAAAGGAATTAGTTGAACCTTTTGAGCGGCAATTCATAAACAAGATTGACCAGCAGTTGGGAATAAAACATAAGATGGTAGATTAACCCCGCTCCCCCCGCTCCCGCAAACATACCCTTATACATCTTTCAAATTATTTTAGTTAGAAAAACGAACAATCTTATTATCGACAACGCTCCCGCAAGCATGACGCGTAAGCCTGCGCGCGCCTGCTTCCCCCGCTCCCGCAAGCTTGTAAAGTTACATCAAAAACTAATTTCGGGTGAAAAAAGGCACGATAGTACTAGCGACGACGCTCCCGCAACCATGACGCCTAAACCCGTGCGCCTGTCTACTTGCGGAAGGAAAAATGAAATCTGTCCTCTAGCCATCAAAATAGCAAGCGAACGCTCACAGGTTTAAATCTTGCCCCGCAAACTTAAAATCTCCTTATTCCCACTACCTTCGCGCACGGTATGAACCAACCCGAAGACTCTTACGATTGTATCCTCATCGGCGGCGGATTGGCAGGACTTTGCTCCGCAATTTCCCTTAGGCTCGCAGGGTTTCAAATTCTACTTCTGGAGAAGAATCATTATCCAAAACACAAGGTCTGCGGCGAATATGTATCCAAAGAAGTGACGCCGTATCTACAATTTCTCGGCATCAATATGCAGGAATTGAAAGCTAAAGCTTTGGATAAGTTACATTTTAGCACACAGAAAGGATTGGAAACGCAAATTCCTTTGCCCATGGGCGGTTGGGGTATTAGCAGATATGCCCTAGATTTAACTTTATACAATAGGGCTTTGGAACTTGGCGTAAAAGTAGCTCAGGACGAGGTAACAGACATTCATTTTGAAAATAATCAATTTCAAATTTCAACCAAAAGCAATAAGGTTTATTTCTCTAAAACCGCTATTGGCACTCATGGCAAACGATCCAAGTTGGACCAAACTCTACAGCGGAGTTTTATAAGCAATCGTTCAGCTTACATGGCGGTAAAGCGACATGTGGAACTTGATTTCCCGGAAGATGTCGTTGGCTTGCATAACTTTGACGGTGGCTACTGCGGCGTGAGTAAAGTAGAAACCAACGCAGTAAACATTTGCTATATCAGTAGCTTCAAATCCTTTCAACACTATAAAAACATTGCAGCATTTGAAGAGAAAGTAGTGGCTGCCAACCCAATCCTGAAAACTATATTTTCCGATAAAAAAGAATGTTGGGAAAAGCCACTCGTCATTTCCCAAATATCGTTCGAAACCAAAGAATGTGTGGTAAATCATGCGCTGATGGCGGGCGACGCTGCGGGGATGATTCATCCGCTAAGCGGAAATGGCATGGGCATGGCAATACGAAGTGCACAACTCGCCAGCAACGAAACCATTCAATTTCTGAAAGGAATCACTACTCGTTCGGAGATGGAAAGGAAATATACTAAGGCTTGGAAAAGGAATTTTCTGTGGCGACTGCGTGCTGGCAGGATTATTTCAGGTGTTTTCAGAATTGATTGGTTAGCAGATAGATTGCTGCGCCTTCTGCGTCGTCATCCTGCGCTACTTATACTCATTATTAAAAGCACCCACGGTAAACTTATGAAAGGAAATATAGATGGCAATTGACTGGAGCAAACGCTCTTCGCAAGCGGAAATAATGGACGACTTTGAGATAAAAGGGGCATTGCTGCGCGATACATTACGCACGATTGCAACCATTAATCATTGGCTGGGCAGTAATGCGGCTATGCTGGGTGGTATAAAGCAACTCCTAAAGTCAGTCGATAAAACAAAGACGATTTCTATTGTGGATTTGGGTTGCGGTAGCGGCGAAGTATTGCGAGCTATTGCAAAATTTGGCCATAAAAATGGACTAAAGTTTCAACTCTTGGGCATTGATGCGAATGGAGATACACTCGATTACGCAGCGGAG
>JBDTKK010000092.1:0-10549 GCA_039935335.1 Chitinophagaceae bacterium | reverse complement strand
CGTTCGTGGAAGCGTTGCGGCGTTCGTGGAGGCGTTGCGGCGTTCGTGGAAGCGTTGCGGCGTTCGTGGAGGCGTTGCGGCGTTCGTGGAGGCGTTGCGGCGTTCGTGGAGGCGTTGCGGCATTCGTAGAGGCGTTGCGGCGTTCGTGGAAGCGTTGCGGCGTTCGTGGAGGCGTTGCGGCGTTCGTGGAAGCGTTGCGGCGTTCGTGGAAGCGTTGCGGCGTTCGTGGAAGCGTTGCGGCGTTCGCGGAGGCGTTGCGGCGTTCGTGGAGGCGTTGCGCGCAACGCCTCTACTAAACAACCTCTCTGCTATACAATATCTCTCCGTGTTGGAAAGAATGCGACATGTCTCCTAAAACACCTGAATTAACTTCCTGTAACGGTTTTGAATCCTTCCCGAATCCGGCTTCTCATCAAAAACAACCAAGTAAATTCCGGTCGGAAGTTCTGCTCCATTGACTCTTGTTTCACCGCTATTCGCCTTCGCCGAAACCAGCAACTTTCCTTGCAAATTGAAGATGCTTATTTCCCCTTTTTTATCAAAAGTATTGACCACAAAGTCGGACACTGCATACGTCGCAAACCAAGTTCCAGACTGCGTTTGAGTCATTTCATTAACTGAAGAAGGTCTATTAAAAAAGTAGAAAGACCGGCTCGCAACAAGCACATTATTTCGATACAATTTTGCCGTCCATTTTCCGGGCACACCTGTTGTCGGCGCATTGATATAGCTCGAGTAATAGTAGTACCACCAATCTCGCGAAAGTTCGTAACCATACCGAAACCAAAGGTTGCTATTTGGGGCTATCCAATCTATGCGGAGGGAGTCTCCTTTGCGCAAGCCGTACTGCAAGTTCCAATAGGTAATTGCAGGGTCGGAAGCATAAAAAGTATCGCGGTTTTTCAGGCCTTCTTCTAGAGTGTCGAGCGTGCAGATAAAGTTGGTCATGCCGGCAGTCCAAGAGGCGTAACTCGTATCATATTTAGGTTCCGTAATCCAATAAGTACTGTCATGGCCGCAAGGCCCGGAAAATGGGTCGATGTAATTCGTAGAATCGTACCAAAGTTCGAAGTGCAAATGCGGCGATTCGCTATTGCCGCTGCTGCCCACCAAGCCTATTTTTTGTCCGGCAATGACGCTGTCGCCCACTTTCACCAGAATAGAATTCTTCCGCAAATGCCCATAATATGTTTGCAGTTTTCCAGCGTGCGTGATGCCAATATAATTCCCCAATTTCTTGGAAAGTACAGAAGTTTTTTCGCGGTCAAATAATCCGTCTTGCACAAAAATCACCCGACCATTATCCACCGCATTTACCGCCACGCCGGAATCCATTGCTGCGAAATCACGAATCGCGAAATCAGTGCCTTCGTGACTATCGTAAGTTTTGCTACCGCAATGATTGTCTTTGAAAAAAGTGTCCGCTGCCCAATCCACATAATTGACAATGATGTATTGCTTGCCGTAAACACCGGCAATGGGTGAAATGAAGCGTGGCTGGGCATCTATCCTAAAAAAAGAAAACAAAATGACCAGACCCAGAAAAACAACTTTTGAACTTCTTAAATTGAAATAAGGCATAGAAGAGAATTGGCGGAAAAGGTACAATATCGATATTTAAAAGTTCAAATTCCCAGCTCTTTGACAAAAACTCAAACAAAATCAATGACTTCAAACAATTTTTGGTAAGCAAAACAAGCTTTACTTTGCGCGAATTGTATTTCTTCACTTTTGAAGATTTCTATGCAGTTGATACAATTTTATTAACTGCTTCTCGTTTATCTCCTTTCAGGATATTTATTTCAAAAACCACCTTTTCCTCAAAACCTCAAAATCTCGCCTATGCGCAAGCTCCTACTCTACGCACTAATACTCCTAGCCATCCCCGCAGGAGCGCAAAAGAAGCATTCTACAAAACAAACGGCATTCGATTTTGGTGCTGACCATATTATCACCTTTACCCCAATCGCAGGCATAGTGAGTTATGGGAATTTCAATCCAGGTATTGGCTTCGATTACGAATATATCGTGAGTAGGAAGCTTGGAATGGGCATCCACATCCCCGTTATGTATGGCTTCAACGATGTGACTTATGTGGACTATTATAACAACTATTCCCTAAAAAGGACTTGCTTTTTTACCGCACCCGGCATTCGCTTTCACACCGGAAAAAAAGGCGGCAAGGTTGACTTCGCGACCGGCCCTTCTGTCTTAATAGGTAACATGAATTTTAGGTACAAAGATGATAATGGTTACCATCCATCCTCCGCCCCTTCAGACTATAGCTATAACATGTTGGGAATAGTGGTGGACAATTCACTCAATTTTACGCGAAATCATTTCGTTTTTGGCTTCAACGTAAAGGTGGGCACTATGGCAGACAAACATGAGGATAGTCATTACTTCATGCAATTTGGTATGCAATTTGGCGGGAAATTTTAATTCTTAAACTCTACAATTAAACACATTATGTCAAACAAAATCATTCTTAAATTGGCGCTCAGCGCATTCGGTATTAGCTGTGCTTCTGCAAGCTTTGCCCAAGATAAAATTTACTTTCACGATGGCCGAGTTGTAGAAGCCAAAGTATTGGAATTGAACAATAAAGAAATCACCTACAAACGCTACGATAATCTGGAAGGCGCTGACTACAAGGTGCCGCGCCGAGACGTAGATAGATTGATTTATGAAAACGGAACCGAGGAATTTGTAAAAGGAAACGGTAGTAAGGTTTCCGATGGAGAAGAGCGGATGTCGAACCATAAAACAGTTTCAGAAGCTGGCTATGGCAACAACATTTTGTCTTTTGCTCCCATCCAAATGACAGAAGAAAGTACAGTAGGCGTAGGGATTCAATACGAAAGAATACTGGACAAAAATGGTATATTTTCCTTTTATTTACCAATTGCAGCCAGTTTTTTTGATGATGCTAGAAGCTATTACAATTCCTCCACGGGCAGCTACATTAATGATAGTAAAACGCGGATGATGTTGACCTTTTTCCCGGGGTTAAAAATCTACCCTGCTGGCAGTGGTCGCAGGTTTTCCTATAGCGTGGGCCCATCATTGGGCTTTGGATTTGGAACGCGGTACGTTAGCACACAAACTTATGACCCCATTTTAGGTGGCTATAATACAATTTACACCGAGAAGGACGTTTTTAAAATGGGCCTTCTGGTAAATAATGGGCTCAACTTTCAGCCTACGAAACATTTCTATCTTGGGTTAGAGTTTGGCCTCGGATTTACTTATTATTCAAATAGATATTCTAACTATTCCATTGGTGAAGATCCGCTGGTTCAGTTCAATTTCAAAATGGGCTATCGGTTCTAGCAAAAGGTTTTACCAAATTCGCATTCTTGCCCGCTCTTCATTTGAAAAAGAGCGGGCATTTTTATCGGCAATATCGTAAGCTGGCTTTTGGATTTTTATTTTTAAATTTTGAATTAGCAAAGAATCCGTAAATTCGCCGCCCCATGTCTGCCTCTACCGTTGCCTTTCATACACTTGGTTGTAAGCTCAATTTTTCAGAAACTTCTGCCCTATCGCGGCAGCTGGTTTCACAAGGTTTCGAGACCAAATCTTTTGAGGAAGTGGCTGATGTATATGTTATCAATACCTGCTCCGTGACCGCTGCTGCCGATAAGGAATGTCGGAGTTTGGTGCGCCGCATTCAGAGGAAGGCACCGGAAGCGTTTGTGGTGGTGACGGGCTGTTATGCACAGCTCAAGCCGCAGGAAATAGCAGCGATTGAAGGAGTGGATTTGGTGTTAGGTGCAGCGGAAAAGTTTAATTTGGGCATGCATCTTGGCGAAATTGTAAAAGGAAAACCTACCGAAGTTCATGCGTGCGAAGTAAGTGCTGTTGGCAATTTTCATGCCTCTTTTAGTATGGGCGACAGGACACGTTCTTTCCTGAAAGTGCAGGATGGCTGCGACTATAATTGTTCGTTTTGTACTATCCCGCAGGCTCGCGGTGCGAGCCGCAGCAACACTATTGAAGGCGTATTGAAAAACGTAGAAGAACTGGCGCAAAATGGCATTAAAGAGATAGTCCTCACCGGCATTAATCTGGGCGATTTTGGAAAAGGAAGTTCGGGGGGAAAGGCACATGATGAGGACTTTTTGGCGCTGGTAAACGCTTTGGAAAATTCGAACGGAATTGAGCGTTTTCGCATTTCTTCGATAGAACCAAATTTGCTCAACGAATCGATAATTGAAGTGGTGGCCAAGTCTAAAAAGTTCATGCCCCACTTTCATATTCCCTTGCAGAGTGGTAGCGATAAAATCTTAGGCTTGATGCGCCGCAGATATCGCCGAGAAGTATATCAGGAGCGGGTTTCAGAGATTATGAAGCTGATGCCGCATTGCGCGATTGGTGTCGATGTAATCGTTGGTTTCCCCGGGGAGACGGAAGAAGATTTTGAAGAAACTTACCGCTTTCTGCAAGATTTGGACGTGTCTTATTTTCACGTTTTCACCTACTCGGAGCGGGCTAATACTTTGGCTGCAACGATGGAGGAAGCTGTTCCCATTTCCATCCGGCACGAGCGCAATAAAAAGCTTCGAAATCTTTCCTATCAGAAGCAACGCTTTTTCCACAAAAGGCATCTTGGGCAACTGCGTCCCGTGCTGTGGGAACGTGCACAGACTGATGGTATGATGGAAGGCTTCACGGACAATTATATAAAGGTCAGTACACCCTATCGGGCGGAATGGGCTAACACCATTCAAGCTTGGAAACTCTAAAAAAATCTTTGGTAGTTTTTGGAAGCTGCCGTAAATTTGCCACCCAATAAAAATAGTCCCTGTAGCTCAGTTGGTAGAGCAGTTGACTCTTAATCAACGGGTCCAAGGTTCGAGCCCTTGCGGGGACACAATTTCAAAATGGCTTTCGGAAACGGGAGCTATTTTTTTGTTTAATACAATCGGGGGATTGTCAGCCAAAAGTTCTTAGACTGGGGTCTAAGAACAACGGCAAGCTATTTTTTTGTTTAATACAATCGGGGGATTGTCAGCCAATAGTTCTTAGACTGGGGTCTAAGAACAACGGCCTGGGAGCTAATAACGATACCACAACGGCTACATTCAGCTATTTCCCTTCATAAATCACACCGGAAGTGGGCGTTTCATGCAGCTCAATGGTTTTAAGCATCGGAATTTCCGGCTTAATTTGATTCCAGAGCCATATTGCCAATTTCTCACAAGTCGGATTTTCTAAACCAGAAATCTTATTCAAGAATTTGTGGTCAACGCTCTTAATAACCGGTTCTACAATCTTTTTGAGCCGCGAAAAATCCATCACCCACTCCAAATCCGGCTCCAAATCGCCTTCAATATAAACAATCATCCGATAGGTATGACCGTGAATTTCCTTGCATTTATGTCCATCTGGAACGTTAGGTAAAAAATGCGCTGAATCAAAAGTGAATTCCTTGAAAATTTTCATAATGACTAAAATACTCCTTAAATCTGGGCTGCCTTTCCTGATTATTACTTTCTAATCAAGCAGGCACAAAATTATAGAATGGCGGCAAAAGTATTAGAATACTCCGATACTAAGGTGACGATTAACTATCTAACTGTATTCCATTGCTGATAAAAAGTTTAGATATAATGATTAATATTTACATTGGCATCTCTCCTGAAGTCAGGCAAAGCACCTGCACGTTAAGCTTGAAGGAGGATAGAAGGGCTTTCGGCAATCGTTCTCTATTCGTACAAATGCAATCACGAGATTGCCAACTATGATTACTTAGACTGGCACCTAAGTACAACCACATAATTCAATGAACACGAATAAAACTACAAAATAGAAAATTCTGCTTTGTATTAAAAGGTGTCGGATGGTCTTCTGTTACACACTTTAGCTTCTTAAAGCCATTTTGCAATTGTTGTTGCAGTTCCTCTTCAGAGTATTGGTGAACCTCAAGCATGGAACATTTTTTGGGTCCTTTGTCGGAGAACGTTCCTATCACCATGAAATTGTTTACAGCTTGGCGTGCAATAGCCAAATAAGCATTCCTGTCATCCGAGTTCGTGAGAAAATGAAAAGTGGCTCTATCGTGCCAACAATCATAGGAGTTTGAGGGATAAAATTCGGTTACATCACTTACAATCCAAGTTACTTTTTTAGCTTCGTCACCAAGTCTTTGTTTCGCCCTTTCAATTGCGTTTTCAGAAATGTCAAGCACCGAAATGTTTTCGAAACCTTCGTCAAGAAGGTAGTCAACCAATCTGCTATCGCCTCCTCCAATATCAATAATGCTGGCCGTCTTGGGCAAATTAAAGCTATGAATAAAGTCCAAAGATGTTTTTGGAATTTCCTGCGTCCAACTTACTTCGTTGCTTCCCTTCGTTGCATAAATGTGCTCCCAATGTTCTTTTCTTGTAGCCATAATGGTGATATTATCTTTACAATTACAGTATATGCTTTTCCGTACCTCTTCTCGTATTCATGGCTTATTCCAAAGCCTTTGTCCTTTGCGTTATTCCAGGTGTACTCCAAAACATCTCGGATCCCGTTATCAATACTCTTTACTTACCAATTTCTTCAAATAATCTGATGTTACTTCATTTTCAAGTACTTCATTGAGTCCTTCCTGATTCTTCAATTTCGAAGCCAAATCCTTCATCGCTTTCATCGCAATCTTTAAAAAACCAGGGCCTAAACTTACTCTCGCTACACCTATTTCCGCTAGCGTTTTTAAGTCAGGAATATTGGGCAAAGCCAAAATATTAATGGGCATTTTAAGCTCCGAAATCAATTTTTCAATAGCGTCCTTTTGCCTAATTCCAATAGGGAAAATACAATCAGCACCCACCATTTTGTACGCTAATCCACGCTTTACCGTTTCTGCAAACTTCTCTTCGGGTGTAGTAAATTCATCACCATGAATATAGATATCCACTCTGGCATTGATAAATACCGGAACGCCAATTTTGTCGGCTACTTTCCGAATAATACTAATTCTTTCGCTTTGCTCCTCAATAGACAATAATAGACCGGAATGGGAATCAAAATCTTCTATATTCAACCCAACAATACCCGTGTTGAGGAGTTGCGTTATATTGTTCTCAAACTGCTCGTTATTAAGGTAATATCCACATTCAATATCTGCCGACACTGGGATTTCTACACTTTCTACAATGCTCCTTAAAATGGGTACAACCTTGGCAAACGGAATGATTTCCCCGTCAAGATATCCATTTGAAAGTGCAATAGCGGCACTTGCGGTGGCAATGGCAGGATAGCCCAAACTTTCTAGCAAATGAGCACCTAATGAGTCCCAAACATTGGGAAAAACCAGCATTTTGCCGGAATGATGAAGCTTGTAAAATTGCTTGGCCTTTGTCGATTGATTAACGCCATTTATCATAGTTAATGTTTGTTGCAGTTTTTGCACGATTGCATAACTCCCAATCTGCAACAAAATTAGACCAATTTAGACAGAATTACCCCTAATCCTAAAAAATAGCAAAGTACTTTAAAACCAGATTTCGCAAACAATAATATATAATGGCGTGAGGTAGCAGTGTCAATCCACTTTATCGATAGGAAAAGGATTGGTAAACAATACCCAGCCAAATAGCAGCGCAAATACTAAATATATTAGGGCGTAAACCCAAATAGAAATCCAAGTCGATTGCTGAAATGCTAGTTTGATTAAAGCGAGTCCACCAATAAGAAAATGTGTGAAGTTGGCAATTGCAACCGGTCTGCTGTAAATACCGCCAATTAAATTTGCTTTTGCAGTCCAGTTGAGCATTGCAAAGCCAAAGTATAGTGCCCCTAAAATTTGCAGGACTATCGGCATAGACTCTTTCAGGTTCAAGATATGGGCTACTTCTTGGGGCAGGAAGGTCAATGTAATGCCTATTGCGCCTAAGGCAAGAGCAGTGACGGTCATTAATAGTTTCGTATTCATGTGCCTATTCAATGTACATGTTTAGCCTTTTTTAATGTTCTGTTGCTCATTTCACCATCATGTAAAACATGGCAATAACTGTGGAGCCCATGGCTAAAAAAGTAGTCCATAAAATCACTTTAGAAAGCAGCCCACTTTTATATTTTCCCATGATCTTTTCATTTGTAGAAATCCTGATTATAAAGAAAATAAGAGGTACAGCAGCAACGCCGTTCAGTACGGCTGCATAAACTAAGGCCTTTACAGGATTGATGCCAATGAAATTTATAATTAAGCCAATTAAGGTTGCAATCGTGATAACGCCGTAAAAACCGTGCGCTTTCTTCAATTTCAAATTTAATCCAGACTCCCAATTTACGGCTTCCGAAACGGCATAGGCAGCAGAACCGGAAAGTACTGGAACGGCTAAAAAGCCAAGTCCGATTATACCGATAGAAAAGATAAGCTTGGACAAATAACCTGCATGTGGAAAGGAATGCACCAAAGGTTCCAATGCTTTGGCAGCGTCCGCCGCAGTTTTTACATCTGTCACGCCGCTATTGTGCAAGACGGTTCCTGCAACTACTAATATGCTCCAAGTAGTAATTTCAGAAATAATCATTCCTGCGTTATTGTCAACACGCATAGATTGGATTTTCCTTTTGCTAATTTGGGGAATGCCATTTTTCAACCACTTTCTCTCTTTGACTTCTTCCACCTCCTGCGAGGTTTCCCAGAAAAACATATAAGGTGAAATCGTTGTTCCTAAAACACCGGTGATAATAAAAAAGAAAGCGAAGGTAAATTCGAAATGAGGAATAAAAGTTGCTTTAAGAACAGTAACCCATGGCATTTGAACAATAAAAACGGTGATAGGATAGGCTAATAAGGAAAGGGCTAACCATTTTAAAATCCTCGCATAAACTTTATAGCTTGTATATATTTCCAGAATGAGAATACTGGCTGTAAAGAGTAATGTCCAAACTGCCAGTGGAAATGGAATAATTAACCTAGCGGCAGCAGCCATGGCACCAATATCTGCACCAATATTGATTACGTTGGCAATAACAACCAGCCCGACGACAAAATACAATGCTCGCTTACTATAATTTTCCTTTACGATTGCAGAAATGCCTTTGCCGCTCACCATTCCTATCCTGGCGCAGGCTTCCTGTACGCCAATCATAAATGGAAGCATATAAAGAGCTGTCCATAGTTGTCCATAACCAAACTGGGCACCCGTTTGGGAATAGGTTGCAATACCCGAGGGATCATCATCTGCAGCGCCGGTAGTAAGACCCGGACCAAGAACGGACAGGAATTTCAGAAATTTATTCCGCTTAGCGGGGGGCTTCTTTTGAGACAATTTTTAGACAGTTTAAATTGTTACCTACCGATTAAAAATGAAGATCTTATTCCAATATTGCGCAGAGTAACTGTTCTATTTTCTGCAATTTCCTCCAAACAGGGTTGTTTGATTATTGTAGCTTGATGCCATGACTATTACAGCTATACGCCACCAGTTATTGCCTTGCAATTTCTTCACGACCGAGCCTAAAACTATAATCCTGACTAAAAAAGCGAATATACAGCTTTAAAATTTTTCATCGTAATAATTATTTTTTTTGAAAAATTTCCAAATGACTGAACGTTCTTAAACTGGGGTCTAAAAACAACCGGAGTGAGCTTATGCGCCATGCTTGCGGGAACGGCGTCTAAGAACAAGAGCACATACATTTTAATCCATAGTCAATAAAATTTTGCCTATATGGTCGCCGCTTTCCATGAGTCGATGCGCATCTGCAGCCTCTGCCAGCGGGAAGGTTTTGTAAATAACAGGATGAATCTGTTTAGACAGGAATAGAGGCCAGATATTTTTCTCCACCTCTTTAGCAATCCGGGTTTTTACTTCCGCAGATTGAGGCTTTAGAAAACTACCTGTCAAGATGAGATTCTTACTCATAATGGTACGTAAATTAATGTTGACGTCCGTACCCTTCATTCCGTTGATATAGACCAGACGACCTTTTTTATTAAGGATTTCGAGATTTTTTTGGGTATAATCTCCACCGACCATATCTAAGATGACATCAATTTTCTCCTCTTTAAAGACTTCTTCAAAAGCTTCCTTTTTGTAGTTGATTGCCCTTCCAAGATTCATCTCATTTAAAAAACCAATCTTCTTATCAGTTCCTGCGGTAGTGTAAATTTTAGCCCCCAAAGCTTTAGCCATTTGTAAACCCATGGTACCAATGCCACTCGTGCCGCCGTGGATTAATAATTTCTCTCCTAGCTGAAGTTTTCCCAGATGAAATACGTTGAACCAAACCGTAAAAACAGCTTCTGGGATTGCAGCAGCGTCTGTTAGACTGATTCCGCTGGGTATGGGAAGACAGTGAGCGCTATCCACCGCAACATATTCGGCATAGCCACCGCTTGCGATTAATGCACAAACTTTATCGCCAATTTTCTTATCTTTTACATCGTTGCCGATCTCCGTTATTTCCCCAGAAACTTCCAAGCCAGGAATTATTGCTCCCGAAGTTGCTTTGCCGTATGTTTCCGTATTTTGGCGGGTAATCACGTCGCTGCGATTGACGCCCGCAGCTTTCACCTTGATGAGCACTTGATTTTCCCCCAGTG
>JBDTKK010000091.1:0-5413 GCA_039935335.1 Chitinophagaceae bacterium | reverse complement strand
ATTTTATCTCTTCTATATTTATTTGTCCGGCAATGCTTTCATATCCATTCACTACTGAACCTGAACCTTTTGTGAGTTGAATGCCTTCTATCCAAGTACCCGGAATAAAAGTCAATCCGAAAGCACCAGCTAAACCCTTGATTTCAGGTGTATTCTCCGTGAGCAATTGGGTGTATTTCCCCGAAAGTCCGAGCAATTCAATTTGTTTGATACCTGTCACCGCATCCGCATAACTCACATCTACCGAAGGGCTTGTCTCAAAACTTTCACTAAGATTGCAACAAGCGGCCTTCTTCAATTCCTTGCTGCCAATATTTAACGTATTTATTGTGCTTAAAGAAGAAATATGGGTTGATTCATTCCTCCCTCGCACGACAACCCCTTTTAGCTTTTGTGCAGCAGCATCTTTTAAAGTAATGGTAAGCGGCACTGATGATTGCACGTCAACGGTATCTGTCGTATAGCCAAAGTGATTGATTATCAATTGGTCCGGAGTGGAAGCATTCAGTTGAAATGTGCCCAAGCTATCGGTGATACTTGTTTCATTTGTGCCCAAGCTGTGTACAATCGCGAAGGACAAAGGAAAATATTTCCCCTTGTCATCTTTTCCCTGCACGATGCCTGAAATGGATTGACTTGGTTTCATTATGGTACCCACTTTTTCAACTGTGTCCAGTGGTTTTGTAGTAGATTCCGGCTTTACATAGCGGTCGTAATGGCAGCAGCCGGGAAGGTTTTCATATACGGTATCACTTGCTTGGAAATCATAGGTATCATGACCTACCGACGCGATTTTCTGTTCTATTTTCTCTTTTGTAAACCTGGTGCTGTCGTAGCTTACCGTCAGCATTCCAGTCTTTTCGTCCCAAGTTGCATTTTTAATACCGAGTCCGTGGACGGTAGTTTCTATTCTCTCCTTGCATTCGCCGCATTCGCCGAATACTTTGAAAGATTCTGTCTTTTTGTTCTTTTGAGCATTTACCGTAAGGCTTAAAAATAGACTCAAAAGTATAATGATATACTTATTCATTGTGTGATTTTTTTGTTTGATGAAAACGCAATTAGCCCATTCCGAGGAACGAGCATTCGAGGTTATTCAATAATCAAACTCTAAAAACACAATAGCTTACTTGCCGTGAGGGGAAACAATCGGGCGGCGGCCTTTTGTAAAGGATAGGCTGCGCGTGCCTGTCTAAAAAAGAAGCATTGACAGCAGGTAAAAAAGATTGCTGTTGACCCGGCAAATAAAAAGCATTGGCAAAAGCAAAGGATGCTTGCTCGGCATTGCGCTGGTCTATCTGGATTTTCTTGAAGACTTTTTGGTGCTTGCAACAATCCTTCATTTTACCGCACTTTTCGTCCAGACTGTGATTATCGGCAAATACGGTAACCTTAGCGAGCTTGCCACAGCAATAGAAATAGTCTAGCGTTACCCCACTGGTGGCAGTGAGATAGCAAAAGAGCAGTGCTATGGCGAGGAGTTTCTTCAATTTTCTTTTCTTAAAAAAAGCGGTTGAGCTGCAAAGGTATGTTATTGGAATCTCTATTTTTGTTAAAGAGGGGAGGGTTTTTGGGGGGATGTATTCGTTTCAGGCCGGAGACCGTGCAACGGCGGGAAAAAAGCGGGATTGCAACAAGAGCAAAAATATCTTCCCTAAGCATGATTTAAAAGAAATCCGGCGTCGATACCCAACTTATTATAAGCAGCCTTGAGGAATTTTATATCCGGCGGGCGTTTACCGTTGAGAATATCGCTTAGTTTGGAATTCCCTATTTCCAGCAAAGCGGAAAGTTTAGTTCTGTTTAGCCTCATTTCATACATCTTGAATTCAAGCATGGCTTCAAGGCTATTGATCTTTGGGATCTCATAGAAATTCTGTTCAAATGCCTGAACAGCGAGGCTCATTTCAGTAAGTTCTTCGTTCTCTTGCTCCGTAAGGTTGTCGCTGCCCTTGTTCATCAACGTTTCAATCGTTCTTAGGTAACGTTCATTCTCCTCTTCAGTTAAGATTTTAATCTTTTGTTGCTGTTTCATGTTCCTTAGTTTTTAAAAGCCTTTTGTCATAATCTGTTTACTGTAGAAGCGTCAATCTTGTCATAATCTTTGTGTAGGCCAATGAATTTGATATACACTGTTCTGATTTTAAAATTAACTGCCGCGATTAGCCGATAATTGTTCCCGGCGATATTGAAGACATAACGTTCATTCCCTACAAAATCCGCGCTTGGAAATGTGTTCTTTAAATCCGAGTGCGCATTCCAGTCAGCATCTTTCACAATGTTGTACCAATAGTCAAGTGGCTCTTATGCCGCTCGATATTCTTCCACAAAAAGACGAATGGTTTTATAGCTAATGATAATCACTTGGAGGATGTAAAGCTAATCACTTTTCTAGAATTCGGAAAAAATTTCTGGACTGTGAAATTATGTTCATTCACTAGTGTCCTGTTAAAATAAGCTGATTTGCAATGAGTTAGGATCTTGGTTTGTGAGGTTTTGGGAATTGTCGCTCTGAAGTAGTTGATTTAACTGGGTTTTATCGAAAAGGGAGGCACTCAAAATCTGTAACATTTCGTACGCCGAGCGATTTATTTTGAGTTTACTCCTGATAATGGCAACCAGCACATAGGTAATCACGGCAATATAAACCTGGGTCTTTACGGCATTCATAGATGTGCCCCAAAAAGACTTTATCTTCAGATGCCCCTTGATCCATTTGAAGAATAATTCTACCTTCCAGCGGTATTTATACAACAAGGCAATGTCTTCCGCCGCAAGGCTAAAATTATTAGTGATGAATACGAAGCTTCGTTCTTGCTCAGCATCGAAGAACTTAATCCTGCGCATTGGTTGGGGATAATCCTTCTTTGCATAAAAGCCGGAAAGCATTACTGTCTGGTCACAAAGAATGCCTTTCGACTTGTCTACTTTGGAAGAATAGCGCCGTGCAAAACGGAAGTTGTCCTTTGCCCTGGTTACAAAAAATGCTTGGCAACAGTGAATGCGATATAGCCGTTTGTAGTCTATGTATCCCTTGTCCATGATGTAATAGCCTCCAGGTTCATAGTTGAGTTCATCAAGAGCATTGACATCGTGGAGCAGCGCTTCTGTAATGAGCAAAAAGCATGGAATAGAAGTCTTTATATCATAGAGCGTATGCACTTTAATACCGCCTTTAGCTGTTCTGAAAGTCGCCCACCAGAATACATTCAGGCAGAGGTCTATGGTGGTGGAATCAAAGGCATATACGTTCCCAGCTACCGCAGGCAGGATGTCTGGATCTTTGACAACGCATCCTCTTGCCATAGCAATCATTTCATAGGCCAGTTCTTCGTAGATGCGATAGTCTCTTTGCTCATTGGCAGCGGCGAGATTGGAGCGCGATACGCCTTTACCAAATCCTAGATGATAATATTTGCCTGAGTGTGCGCTGATGGTAACCAGTAAATCACGAAGACTATCGCGACCGCTTAACTGGCCAAACATCATCACCATCAGCTGATTCCAGCAACTGAAATGTTTCACCCATTTATTGCCGTTATAGGTCGCAACGCATCGGTCGAAGATGCGAGCAGGAAGGAAAACGACGAGCTGCGCAAAGACATACTTACCCTGATTCATGGACGATGGATTTAACTGAACCTAATTAAGGTCATTTCAAATCGTCACCGTCTAAAATTCACCGCAAATCTTTCACTAGCTTACTTTTCAAAGAACTTCTTTGTAATTTAACCGGACACTAGTGAAAAGCAATAAACATTGTCAAAGATGATTTCCATGGAGAATGGAACTACACCATTAAACCAAAATTGTAAAGGTTATTTCGTTACAATGCCTTAGTTGGCGCGGGTCTGTGACGTGACAGATCCGCGACAGCCCCGCTCGCGCAAGCCAAATCCCAAAATAGTTACAGCATCCAAGGCTGGCGCGGGTCTGTGACCGGTGGCCAATAGAGAGCTTGGGATAAGGGGGTAGGATTTGGAATATTGATTGCTGGTCGGAGATTGTGCAACGGAGAGAAGACCAATTAGAGCTAAACGGCGGGATACTAACAAGGGCTAAATAGACGCCAATATTCCGAAGAAGGTTGGGCATTTTTCAAAAAAAATATTGGCGCAGCCTTAAAAGTGTGTCTTCCTCAAAAACTTCTTTCACCATTTCCCAAATCCACATAAGAAAAAGTAATTGAACGACTTATATTTGTTGTAGGTTCAAGAAAAACGTTCAAAATGGAAAATGAAAACAACTATCGGGGACATTCATTGCGTGCTACATGGTGGGATTACAGAAGTGCTGCTGCATATTTCATTACCATTTGTACGCGAAATCGCAATCACTTCTTTGGTGAAATTGACAATGGAAAAATGAATTTGTCTCGTACTGGTGTCATTGCAGAAATTATGTGGAATGAATTGAAAGCCAGACATCCTTTCATTGAATTAGGAGAGTATGTCGTTATGCCAAACCATATCCACGGGATATTGGTTTTAAATAACAGTGGAACGGGGATCAATACGGACGTAGAGGCGTTGCGCGCAACGCCACTCGAGTTTAGCCCTTTCCCTCTTTTTAAATTATTTTTTTGTTGAAATGCTTATCTAGCGCGGATTTCTTTGTATTTTTGTGTCTAGTTAAAACACTAGATATGGGATATTCCACCAAAATTCAGATTATAAAGCGTAAGAGTAGCGAGCAGCTTTATGTAAACTTTCCTGCTGCTGTGGCTCAGGCAATAGAATTGGCACACGGTGAAGTGGTTGAGTGGCTCATTGATGACCATCAAAACTTGGTGCTTCGCCGTTCCGATGCTGCGGTTGCAGCACTTAAAAAAAAACTCCGGCTTCGGACTACCTGATTCAAGCCTTCAATTCACTTTTTAGTCTGTGCTCTGATGCTTTTAGTCAAAATCGTATTTTGGAACGAGCCAGAGAATTAGCCCACGGTCTTCTTATTTGCCCGGGCCGAGCTACCATCACGGGTATGCTCATCGCAGCAGGCCGGCAATTTGTCGATTGCTCGGCAGCCTATAGGCTTTTCAGTAGGGAAAGGATCAATACTGAAGAGTTCTTTAAGGTTGCTTCTGCCTGTTGCCTAGAACAGATTCCTCCAGAGCATATGCTGGTGGCGCATATGGACGATACAATACTGCGGAAAACGGGTAAGAAAATCCCTGATACCGGTTGGCGTAGAGACCCTACTGGCCCTCCTTTTCGTCCAAATTTTGTATGGGCGCAGCGAGCTATTCAACTCACTTTACGCTTGCCTTCCCTTGATAATTCAGGAGCTTCAAAAGCCATCCCTGTTTCTTTTGTTTCCGCACCAAGTGTGAAGAAGCCTTCCTCAAAAGCTAGTGCCGAGGAATTGGCAGCATTCAAACTTCAACAGAAAAAGCAAAACCTTAGTCGGCAAGGAT